>CANGXK010000174.1 GCA_947457715.1 Gemmatimonadota bacterium | reverse complement strand
GAGCGAATCGAACACCTGCGGCGCACGCACGGCGCGCAGGATGCTGTCACGCTTCTCGCTGGGCGAGAGCGCGGCACGACCCGTGACGCGCGGCGTGATGGCGTACGCCCACGTGACCGTGTGCAGACCGGGCGCGCCCGGGCCGGTGAGCGTGGTGAGCGTATCACCGCCGGCGTCCACGATGCTGAGGCGCGCCGACGTCGAGCCCGGCGTCGTGATGCGATACGAGATCGCCGCGCCGTAGGCCGGGTTTTGCGTCACGAAGAAGTTCTGCGCATTGCCGTTGCCGCTGGCGCCGCGCAGGGGCTCCTCGCCCCACTGAAAGCCCGTCTTCGGCGTGAACAGATGGACAGGCTTCGCGGCCACGGCCGCCGTCATCTCCTGCAGCGGCGCCACGTCCACGATCCAGAAACCACGACCATGCGTGGCCGCGATGAGCTCGCGATCGCGCGGATGGATCTGGAGGTCGTACACCGGCACGCTGGGCATGTTGGCCATGAAGCGCGACCACGTGGCGCCACGATCGATCGACGCGTACACGCCGATCGACGTGCCGACGTACAACAGATCGCGGTTCATGGGGTCTTCGCGCACGACGTGCAGGAAGTCACCCGGGCCGTCAGCTGGCAGGTTGTTCACGATCGACGAGAACGACTTGCCGCCGTCCTTCGACATGAACAGGTGCGGACGGAAATCCCCCCACCGGTGATTGTCGAAGGCCACGTACACGACGTTGGTATCGAACTTCGACGCTTCGATGCGCGTCACGTACACTTCGCCGCCGTTCGGCAGCCCCTGAATGCGCGACGACAGATTCTCCCACGTGGCGCCGTCGTTCGACGACTTCCACACGTTGCCGTCGTCGGTGCCGGCGTACAGCAGGCCGGGCTTGGCCGGGCTCTCTTCGAGCGCCACGATCGTGCCGTACGTCTCGGCGCCGGTCGCGTCGAGCGTGATGCCGCCGGTGAGACGGAGCGCCGTGTCGAGCTTGGCGGTGAGGTTCTTCGACAGATCGGGCGAGATGATCTGCAGATTCTCGCCGCGCTGTGACGACTTGAGCACCTTGTTGCCGGCGAAGTACACCACCGACGGATTGTGCGGCGAGAGGAAGAACGGCGCGTTCCAGTTGTAACGCAGCGACAGCGTGCTGGAATCCTGCTTCTGCTGCACGCGCAGCGCTGCGATCGCGGTATTCTGCGCCTTCGTGGCGGCGGTGAGTGGATTGCCGCGAATCGTCGCGATCGAATCTTCCCACTGCTTGTAGCGCGCCTGCCACGTCGGCTTGGCAAACGCCATCCGATCGCCCGTCTTGAGATTCACGCGCGACACATTGCCGCCCTGCGACTCGCCGTACACGATGTTCGGATCGGTCGGATCCATGGCGGCGTAGAAACCGTCGCCGCCGGCGATCGTGAACCAGTAGCCGAGGCTCGTGGTGGGCGTGCGACGCTTGCTCGGGCCACACCAGGTGCCGTTGTCCTGCGCGCCGCCGCAGATGTTGTACGGCACGGCCATGTCGTACGCCACTTCGTAGAACTGCGCGACGGGAATGTTCTGCCCCTGCACGAAGTTGCCGCCCTTGTCGAACGTGATGGCGATACCGCCGTCGTTCGCGATCACCCAACGCTCGGGATCGGTGGGGTCGATCCAGATGCCGTGCGTGTCGATGTGCACGCCGTTGGCCGTCGTGCGGTTCGTCTTGCCGCCGTCTTCCGACATCTGCAGGTCGGTGCTCGAGAAGTACACGCGGTCCGGGTTCTTCGGATCGCTGCGCACCTGCGAGTAGTAGAACGGACGCACGTTGTAGTTGTTCATCTGCGCCCACGTGGCGCCGCCATCGGTGCTCTTCCAGAGCCCGTTGTTCTTCGGGCTGCGCTCACCGACGATCGGGCCGGTCGCGTTGGCGGCCGCTTCGATCATCATGTACATGACGTTCGGATTCGCATGATTGATGTCGAGCGTCATGCGTCCCTTCTGGCCGGCGGGGAAGCCGCCGCCCTTCACTTCCGCCCACGTGGTGCCGCCGTCGGTGCTCTTCCAGAGCGCCGAGCCGGGGCCGCCGCTGAACAGCGAATACGGCGTGCGACGCCGCTCCCAGCTGGTGGCGAACACGACGTTCGGATCCTTCGGGTGGATGGCCACGTCGATCATGCCCGCCTTGTCGCTCACGAACTTCACGAGCTGCCAGGTGGTGCCGCCGTCGGTGGTCTTGTACAGGCCACGTTCCGGGTTGGAGCGCCACGCCGCCCCGAGCGCCGCCACGAACACGACGTTCGGGTTGCTCGGGTGCACCGCAATGCGGCCGATGTGCTCGGTCTTCTCGAGTCCCTTGGCGGCCCACGTGATGCCGCCGTCGGTCGACTTGAAGATGCCGCCGCCCGGCTCGATCGAGTTGCGCGAGTTCGGCTCACCGGTGCCGGCCCAGACCTGCTGCGTATCCGACGGCGCGATGGCGAGCATGCCCATCGAAATCACGCGTTTGTCGTCGAACACCGGGCGCCACGTGGTGCCGTTGTTGGTGGTCTTCCAGATGCCACCGCCCGCCGCGGCGGCGAACAGGGTCTTGGAGGGGCCCGGAATGCCGACGACGTCGGACATGCGGCCCATGAAGTTGGCGGGGCCGACCGTACGCCAGCGCAGACCGGCCACAGCGGCGGAGTCGAGCGATTGGGCGCCCAGTGACTGGGCACCCATCAGCACGCTGCCAGCCAGCCACGCGAGGGAGGAAATTCGGGACATAGGGGAACGGTGGAGGGAGTCTTGCAGGTTCACCATGGAAAACGTACGACCCCTCCCACACGTTTAGCCAATGACTCAAACTCGTGGTATCGCCGCGTTCAGCGCGGCCGCTCCTCTCGGTCCGTGGAGCTTCGAGCGCCGTGCCCCCGGCCCTCGCGACGTGCAGATCGAAATTCTCTTCTGCGGCATCTGCCATTCCGACCTGCACACCGTACGCGGCGAATGGGGCCCGATCGCCTATCCGCAGGTGCCGGGGCATGAAATTGTGGGGCGGGTCGTTTCCACCGGATCCGAAGTCACCCGCTGGAAGACGGGCGACATGGTGGGCGTCGGCTGCATGGTCGACAGCTGCCGCACCTGCCCCTCCTGCGAGGAAGGGCTCGAGCAGTACTGCGAAGTCGGCATGACCGGCACCTACGGCGGCGTGGAGAAGCAGACGGGCCTCCCCACCCAGGGCGGCTACTCCGATGCGATCGTGGTCGACGACCGCTACGTGCTGCGCATCCCCGAGGGCATGGACCCGGCCGGCGCCGCGCCGCTGCTCTGCGCGGGCATCACCACCTTCTCGCCCCTCCGCCACTGGAAGGTCGGTCCGGGCAGCCGTGTCGGTGTCGTCGGCATCGGTGGCCTGGGCCACATGGCGGTGAAGCTGGCCGCCGCGATGGGCGCCCACGTCGTCGTGCTCACCACCTCGCCGTCCAAGATCGAGGACGCCAAGCGCCTCGGCGCCCACGAGGTCGTGATTTCAACGGACAAGGCGGCCATGAAGGCGTGCGCCAACTCGCTCGACCTGATCATCGACACCGTCGGCACCTCGCACGACCTCGTGCCGGAGTTCGCCCTGCTCCGTCGTGACGGCGAGCTGTGTATTCTCTGTGGCTCCCCAGAGCCGCACCTTTATCCCGGCGCCTTCGGTTTCATCATGAAGCGGAAGAAGCTGGCCGGATCGCTCATCGGCGGCATCCCGGAAACGCAGGAAATGCTCGACTTCTGCGCCGTGCACAACATCGTCGCCGATATCGAAGTGATCGCCGCATCCGCGGTCAACGAGGCCTACGAGCGCATGCTCAGGTCCGACGTGAGGTATCGCTTCGTGATCGACCTCGGCACGCTGTAAGGCGGATCGTGGACCAGATGCTGACGGCGGGCGCCGTCTCCCGTTAGCATTTGGTCATGTCGCCGGTATTGCTTTCAGAAGGGATTGACCCGGATTCGATCCTCGTCGTCGAAGACGATATCGATCTCCGGGATGTGCTCGTGCACACCCTTGGCACGATCTGCCGCTCGGTCCGGACCGCGTCCACGCTGGCCGACGCGATCCGCGAGTGCACCCTGAAAGCACCGGATCTGGTGCTGCTCGACCTCGGGCTCCCCGATGGTGAGGGGGCCGATCTGCTGCGCCGCGTGCGCGTGCTCACCGACGTTCCGATCATCGTGCTGTCGGAACGCGCCGAAGAAGACGAGAAGGTCGCACTGCTCGATGCAGGGGCCGACGACTTCATCATCAAACCGTGCGGCGCGAGCGAACTGCTGGCCCGCGTCCGCGGGCAGATCCGTCGCTCGGCCGCCTCGATGGCGGCACGGGCGTGGTTTCGCATCGTGGCCGGTGGAGTCGAGATCGATCTGATCGCCCAACGCGTCGTCCGCCACGGCGAGCCGCAGCGCCTCACTCCGACCGAGTGGGCGCTGCTGCGGGCACTCATTCTGCATCCGGGGCGCACGCTCTCGCCCCGCGAATTATGGGATCTCGTATGGAACCGCGAGTTCGGTGATTTTGCGTCCCATGTGCGCGTGCACATCACGCACCTGCGACGGAAAATCGAACCGGATCCGTCGGTCCCCCGATTGATCATCACCGAGCCGGGTGTCGGTTACCGTTTCGTCGGCCCCTCCTAGGCGCGACACGGGGTCGAGCACTGGACGGACGTGGCTGCTCTGGCTTGGCCTCTACACCGTCGCAACGGGGTACTTCGCGCTCGGCTACACCGCGGTTGATGTGCGGTTCGTCCCGCCGCGGCCCTGGCATGTAGACGGCGGACATCCATCGGAGCTTCACCCCGCCCGGTCGGCGCACCACGACGGAATCAACAGCCCGTGACCTCGATCTCGATCTCGCCGGACGCTATTCTCCCCATGATGCGACCGACACTCGCTGTACCCGCCTTGCTCGCGGTGGACCGTCTCGCCGGCGTTCGGCGCCCTACGGCTACGGGCGCGCAGCGGTTCGTCCGCTCGCTGGCCGTGCTCATCACGGTCGACCAGGCGCAGCGCGGCGATCTGGCCACGCCGCTGGCTACACGGCGTGGCAGAAAGCCGACCGGGCAACTCGACGGGGGGCTGCTCGAGGACGCGCGGCTCCCCGCCCGGTGAGCGACGTGCAGGCGATGACGTCGGCCGAGGCGCTGGCGCGCTTCGATGCGTTGCCGGCGGTGAGCACACAGGAAATGCTCGGCGACTGGCGCGGCTCGGGTGTGCACACCGGCCATGACATGGACGGCTTGCTCGAAGCGTACGCATGGTATGGCAAGTCGTTCGTGAGCGAGGAGGCCGTGCATCCGCTGGTCTTCCGGAATCGAACGGGCAGGAAGCACGCGATCGATCCGCGGCTGATTCCGCTGGCGCTGGCGCGATACCATGCGCTCACACGCAGCGTAGTCACGCGCGCGCTGTTCTCACTCGCCACGCCGCTGTTGCGCACGCGCCAGCCGAGAGCCCGATTGCGCGCAGTCACGTATCGCGGCGTGACCACAGCCGCCATGATCTACGATCATCTGCCGATCATCGACTGCTTCCGTCGCATCGATGCGCACACCGTGCTGGGGTTGATGGATATGCGCGGCACACCCCCTTTCTTCTTTCTGCTGGAGCGGGACGTATGAAGCTGGCGCGGTGGCTGATGGCCGGATTCGTGCTCGTGGTGCTGGCGCTCCTGGGTCTGGCGAGCGTCTGGGCCCCGGACCGGCCGGTATCGTCCCTGACCCTGTGGTCGCCACCACCATCACGCTTCATCGCCCTCGATGGCATGTCGGTGCACCTGCGCGACGAGGGCCCACGCACCGATTCCGTGCCCCTCGTGCTGGTGCACGGCACGTCGGCGAGTTTGCACACCTGGGATGGATGGGCCGCCTCGCTGCGTGGCACCCGGCGCGTGATCCGGTTCGATCTGCCCGGCTTCGGCCTCACCGGCCCGTCACCCGGCGGCGACTACTCGCTGAATGCATACCGCCGCCAGACGTTGGCGCTGCTCGACTCGCTGGGTGTGTCGCGCTTTGCGATCGCCGGCAATTCGCTGGGCGGTGAGGTGGCATGGCACG
>CANGXK010000173.1 GCA_947457715.1 Gemmatimonadota bacterium | reverse complement strand
GCATTCTCTCGGTGCCGATGATGCCCGCCTGCTCGAAGCGGGCCTCTTCGTGGTGCGCGACGGCGAGACGGAGCCGCGCCCACGCTTTCGCGGGCGCGTCATGTTCCCGATTCTCGACGAGCTGGGTCGACACGTGGGGTTCGGGGGACGCGCGCTGGGCGACGATACGCCCAAATATCTGAACAGCCCGGAGTCCGTCGTTTTTCAGAAGCGAAAAACGTTGTACAACATGCACACCGCCAAGCAGGCCATGCGCCGGGCGGGGCGTGCCATTGTCGTCGAGGGATATCTTGACGCGATTCGACTCGCCCTCGCCGGCCTCGAGGAAGTCGTCGCGCCACTCGGGACGGCGTTGACCGACGAACAGGCGCAGCTGCTCGTGCGCTATGCGTCCGAGGTGTTTCTGCTGTACGACAGTGATGAAGCGGGTCAGAAAGCGACGTTCCGCTCGGGGCTCGAGCTGCTCGGCCACAAGGCCAGCGTGCGTGTCGTGACACTGCCGGAGAACGAAGACCCCGACACCTTCGTGCGCGATCATGGCCGCGCGGCGATGGACATGCAGCTCGGACTGGCCATTGACGTATTCGATCGGCAGGTCCAGATGCTCGAGCGCCTTGGCTGGTTCTCCGACTTGCGCCGGCGCCGGGTGGCGATCGACAAACTGCTGCCCACGATTCGCGCGGCCCGTGATCCGCTCACGCGCGATCTGTATCTGGCGCGGCTCGCCGACGTCTCCCATCTCGACAAGCTCACATTGGCGACCGAGGCCGACGCCGGCTCCGAGCAGGGCCGTCGCCGGGGGCCAGGCGGTCCCCCGGAGCGCGCGAGCGAGGAGCCCCGTGCCGAGTACGAAGGACCGCCGGTGGAGTCCGAGCCTGCGCCGCTGCCGCCGCCCCAAAGTGACAAGCCGGTCTGGAAAGGGCGTCGCAACTCGAAGTACGGCGGTGGCCCCGAGTGGAAGACGACGAACATTCCGCCGCGCCCTCGCCGAGACGAACCGATCGAACGGTCTCTCGTGCGCGCGATGCTGGCCGATCGTGGCATTGCGGAGCGGGTCGCCGAGCGCCATCCACCCAGTAGCTTTCGGCATGCCCAGTACGGCGCCTTGTTCGCGGCCTTGCTGGAGGCGCCGATCGCGGACGACCTTGAGCAGATTGCCGATCGGCTCACGTCCGATGCGCTCGCGGTGCTGCAGGAACTCACCGACGGCGCCGTGGCGATCAGCGCGGAAGCGTCCGACATCGGACTCAGCCTGAGCAAGCTCGATGCACGCGTACTTGAATTCCGGGTCGACGAGATCCGTGAGGTGATGCGAACGGCAACGCGAGAGACACAGGACGCGTTGATGAAGGAACGCCTTGAACTCGAGGCCGAAATCCGTCGGCTCTTGCCTATCCGCAGTCCGCGGGCTAAACCGAAGGGGTGATGGTCGATCAACGACCGGATCTTCTTCCTGGAGGTGTAGTGAATACCGAGCTCCAAGCACTGTTGATCGTCCAGAAGGACGATGAAGTCATACGCGCCATCGAAGCCCGGCGCGACGCACTGGCCCCTCGTCTCGCCACGCTTGATAAGGCGCGCAAGCGCGCCGCCGACGAGGTGTCCCGCACCGAAGGCGCGCTCGCGCGCGAACTCGAAAAGCATCGCGCGATCGAAGCGCGGATCGTCGAACACAAGATTCGGCACGACAAAAATGTCGCCGTGCTGAATTCGGCGCAGAAGCTCAAGGAGGTCACCGCCGCTGCGGCGCAGGTCGAGGCGGCGCGCAAGGTGCTCGCGGACGAAGAGAGCGAGTCCCTCGCGATCTCGCGTCGCATCGTCGATCTGCGCCACGCGGTCGCCGTGCACCGGGAAGTCTTGGAGCGGACGTCCGCCGATCAGGAAGCTGCACGGTCGACGCTCGCCGGCGAGTTGGCCGTCATCGACAAGGAACTCGGCGTCGCGCGTGGCAAGCGGAACAAGTCGTCGGAAGGTGTCGGCAAGTCGCTGCTGAGCAAGTATGATCGGGTGCAGGCGCGCCGTCGCACGATCGTCGTCTTTCAGCTGCATGACGATTTCTCCTGCGGGAGCTGCGACACCGCCATTCCCCTGCAGCGCCGACTGCCGATGTCCACTGGCACGATCATCGAGCCCTGTGAAGGGTGTGGCTGCCTCCTGTACTACATCCCGGTGCCGCCGGCCGCCGCGCAGGGCTGAGGCGCAACACCGTTCGCCGCGGCGGGGGCACGGATGCACGAATTCGGGTGCATCCCCCGCCGCTCCGCCGGTACATTGCGGGTGTGACCGCGTCTACCCGTTCTCCGCTCAATAGCCGCCTTGCAGGCGGCCCCGGCTCGACCTCCCGCGCGCCGGCACGCAGTCGGCCGGAGGCACGATGGATCGCCACCGCCCCTGTTGCCGATGACGCCGTCCGCGCGCTGATGGACGCGCTGCGGCTGCCTGAACCGGTATGTCAACTGCTCGTTGCCCGAGGGTACGCGGACATCGAGGCCGCCAAGCGATTCCTCCGCCCTCGCCTCGAGCATGTCTCAGCGCCCGAAACGTTGCGTGACCTGCCGCGAGCCGTGGAGCGCATTGCCGATGCGGTGCGCGCCCAGGAAACAATCTTCGTGCACGGCGACTACGATGTCGATGGCATGAGTTCCACGGCGCTCCTCGTGCGCGTGTTGCGCGGGCTCGGTGCCGAACAGGTGATACCGTTCGTGCCGAACCGGCTCACGGATGGCTACGACCTTGGGACGGCCGGCGTGGACGCGGCGCAGCGAGCCGGCGCCACGCTGGTCGTGACGTGCGATTGCGGGACGAGTGCGCGTGAGGCCGTCGCGGCCCTCAACACGGCCGGCATCGATGTGATCATCACCGATCATCATTTGCCCGGTCACGCGCTTCCGGCGTCGTACGCGATTTGCAATCCCCGTCATCCCGAGTGTCCGTCGGCCGACAAAGATCTGGCGGCCGTCGGCGTCGCGTACAAGCTGGCACTGGCCTTGTGTGCCGCCTTCAACGTGTCGCCGGCGCTCGCCCATCGCCAGCTCGATCTCGTGGCACTGGCCACGATTGCCGACGTGGCACCGTTGCGTGGTGAGAACCGGGTGATGGTGCGATACGGCCTGAAGTTGCTGGCCGAAACCACGCACCCCGGGTTGCGCGCGCTGATTCGCTCCTCGGGACTCGAAGGCAAGCCGCTGACGGCCGGGCGCGTCGGCTTCGTGCTGGCACCGCGACTCAATGCGGCGGGGCGCATCGCCGACGCCAAACTCGGGCTCAAGCTGCTCCTCTGCGAGCGCGATGACGAGGCCAATGTGATCGCCCGCGAACTCGAAGAGCTCAACCGCGCACGTCAGGAACTGGATGGCGCGGTGCTCGACGATGCCATGCGGCAGGTCGAAGCGCCGTCGATGCGTGACCGCTTTGCGTACGTGCTGTCCCGCGAAGGCTGGCACGCCGGGGTGATCGGGATCGTGGCGTCGCGGATCGTGGAGCAGACGGCGCGCCCGGCCGTGCTGGTCGCCGTGCAGGATGGGATCGGCAAGGGCTCCGGTCGGTCCATCAGTGCCTTCGACCTGCATGGGGCGCTCGGGGAGTGCGCGCCGCACTTCCAGCGATTCGGGGGGCATCGTGCAGCGGCCGGTCTCACGATGGACGCCGGGCAGATCCCCGCCTTCGTGGAACGCTTCGATGAGGTCGCGCGGGCCCGGCTGACGGCCGACGACCTCGTCCCCGAACTGCGCGTCGATCTTGAGGTCCCGATCGACAGCGTCGGTGAGCAGCTGGAGTCGTTGGTGCGGCATTTTGAACCCTTCGGCATCGGCAATCCCTCGCCGCTCTTTCGGACCACGGGCGTTCGCCTGGCCGCACCGCCTCGGCGGGTCGGCGGTGACGGCCTCAAATTGTCCATCGACGGGTCGGCGGGCCCACTCGATGCGATTGGCTGGGGCATGGCGTCGCTCGTGCCATCGCTGGCGATTTCGCGTCCCGTGGATCTCGCCTATCGCCTCGAGCGCGACGAGTATCGTGGCGTCTCGCGGCTTCAACTTCGGGTCGCCGGCGTGCGACCCTGTCCGGAGTAGCTCGTGCGGATCATTTCTGGGAAGTGGCGGGGCCGGCGAATCGCGGCGCCGGCGGGGGGGGCGGTACGTCCCACGGGCGACCGCGTGCGCGAGTCCTGGATGAGTATCGTGCATCAACTCCTCCCCGACGCGCGGATTCTCGATCTCTGCGCCGGCAGCGGCGCGCTGGGGCTCGAAGCCCTGTCGCGCGGTGCTGCCAGCTGCGACTTCGTGGAGCAATCCCCGAAGGTCCTCGCCGTCCTCAAGTCCAATCTGGAAACCCTTGGCGGACATGCCGAGGCGCATTGTCACCGCGACGACGCGCTGCTCTTCGTCGAGCGACTCGCCGAGGGCGCCTACGATGTGGCCTTCGCCGATCCACCGTATTCCTCCGAAACCGGTCCGCAGCTCGTCGAGCGTTGGCTGGCGGTCCCTTTCGCCACCGTCTTCGGTATTGAACATTCGTCCGCGGTGGTTCTGCCGGCGATCGGCGAGACCCGCCGCTACGGCTCCACCTCCCTGACCCTCTTCCGCGCCCCTTCGTGACGTCGTTTCCCGCCGTATCCGCCGAGCGTGTCGCCCTGTATGCCGGCTCCTTCGACCCCATCACACATGGGCACGAGGACCTGATCCGGCGCACCCTGACGTTTGCCGATCGCGTCATCGTCGCCGTCGCCAATAACGTCAGCAAGCAGCCGCTCTTCTCGGTGGATGAGCGCGTGCGCTTCATCACGGAGATCATGGGACATGACAGCCGTATTGAAGTGCGCGCGTTCAGCGGTCTGCTGGTCGACTTTGCGCGTGACGTGGGGGCGCAGGTGAACGTGCGCGGACTCCGTGCCGTCAGCGACTTCGAGTACGAATTCCAGATGGCGCTCATGAACCGGCATCTGCTCCCGGAGATGGAAACCGTGTTCATGACACCGTCGCTCGACACGACGTACATCAGTTCGAGCATGGTGCGCGAGGTCGCGCGATTCGGTGGTGATGTCAGTGGGCTGGTGCATCCGTTGGTCGCCAAAGCACTGGTCGCGCGATTCGCCGAGTTGCGATGAGCGCCGTGCCGATGTTCGATGAGGCCGCCGGTACGTTCCTGCGCTCGGTGCATGAGCGGGCGGCCGCCGCGCCGCGCACGATTCTTTTCCCGGAGGCAACCGATAGTCGCACCGTCGAGGCCGTGATCGCCCTCGGCACGTTGGGGTCAGTCACGCCGGTGTTGGTGCGCCGGAGCGATGCGGCCACGGGCGTGGTGCCGTCGCGGGCCGTCGGGATGATCGACCCCCTCACGGACGCGCGGACCCCGCGTGTGGTCGAGCATCTGCTGGTGCGGCGCGCGGCCAAGGGACTGATTCGCGAGGATGCCGAGCGTCTGGCACGCGATCCGCTGTATTTTGCCGATTCCCTCGTGGCGATGGGGGAGGCGGATGGGTGTGTGGCCGGCGCCGTGCACACTACCGCCGATGTCCTGCGCGCAGCCATTTGGACGATCGGTGCGGCGCCGGGGGTTCGCACGGTCTCGTCGTCGTTCTACCTGATCGTGCCGCCTTTTCGTGGTCGAGAGACGGAGGTCCTCACGTTTACCGATTGCGCGGTGATTCCCGACCCCACGGCGCGACAGCTGGCGGATATCGCCATCGCCGCCGCGGCCGATCGACGGCGGATTGTCGGGGACGAGCCGAGGGTCGCGTTTCTATCGTATAGCAGCATGGGCAGCGCCGACGGACCGTCGGTCAGCAAGGTGCGGGAGGCGGTTGCCATGGTGCGCGCCGAGGCACCGGACGTGATCGTGTCGGGTGAACTGCAGGCCGATGCCGCCCTGCTTCCGGAGATCGCCCGCCGCAAAGCGCCGGGGGAACGCGCGGCCGGCACGGCCAATGTGCTGGTGTTCCCATCACTCGATGCCGGCAATATTGCCTACAAGCTGGTGCAGCGTGTGGCCCACGGCACGGCCATCGGTCCGATCCTGCAGGGGCTGGCGCGTCCGTGCAGCGACTTGTCGCGAGGGGCCACGTCCCATGACATTGTGCACGTCGCTG
>CANGXK010000172.1 GCA_947457715.1 Gemmatimonadota bacterium | reverse complement strand
GGAAAAGCAGCCCGTGCGGGTCAGCCGTGATCTCATGGTATCCGTCCGTGAAATCGAGCGGTGTCCCCGTTCCGAGATCGGCCACGAGGAACGCGTCCTCGTTGTGTTCCCGGGTACGTCCCACGTCGGTCAGCGCGAAGACTCGTGCGACCACGCGGTGGTCACCCGGCAAGCGTTCGGAATGTGAGGCGGGAGCGGTCACAGCGTCATGGAGCAGGCCGGTGCGCACAGGGGAACAGATGTCCATACGGACGGGAACGCCGGGAGTTGCAGCCGGGAGTTGCAGCCCGGGGTTCTTGCGCAGCATTCCCGATGGCGGTCGGCGTCGACCCTCGCACGGGGTGCGGATTCGTAATCGGTGGTAAGATGGAGTGCGTTTCACCGATGGGTCAAATCGTTCGGGGCACTTGCGCCGGGTAGACCCTGTTGGAACGCGGCCGGGCCCACGCGGTTCTGAAATGTCTGAAACAGACGCCTCCTTGGCGGCTGGACGCCCGTGTTCGCGCCCGTCAACTTCGAGCAGATGATGACCCGTCCCAAACTGATTACGAGGCCGAGTTCGCTCTTTGGGCTCTGTGTGGGGCTCGTGGTGAGCGCCTGTGCCCGTTCGTTGGCGCCGGTCGCGCCCCCGCCGCCGCTGGTGGCGCCACCCGCAGTTATCGTGGGGCTGCCCCCGGTGCCGGCGCTTCGCGATGCGCCGATCGACATCCGGGTCCGCTACCCGGCTGAGAATCAGCTCCTGACCAGCCGCGACTCGAACTTCGTGCTCGGCAGCCTCGGGTCGGGTGATGTCTCGCTCTCGATCAATGGCTCGGCCGTGCCGGTCGCGCCCAACGGCGCCTTCCTGGCCTGGCTGCCCAACCCGCCCTCCACGGCACTGCGCTACGAGCTGGTGGTCGCGCGGGCAACCGACACGGTGCGTCGTACGGTGCGGGTGCGGTTGCCGCTTCGCACGCCGCTGTCGGGCACGGGCGCGCTGCGGGTGGACAGCGGGTCGGTGCTGCCCGTGCGCGGCCTGTGGACGCCGCGGGATGACTTCGTGCGGGTCAGTCTGCGGGCGCCGGCCAACGCCACCGTCATGATGCAAGGCAGTGACAGCGTGCTGCGCCCGCTGATTCGCGGGGCCGGACTCCCGCCGGCCGGCGCGGGCCCGAATGACGACGACCTCGCCGCCGTGTTTGCCACCGATGTCGCGGCACGGCTGCTGGCCGACAGTGCCCGCGCGCCTCGGCTGATCGCGATGCGCGGCCGCGATACTGTACGGCTGAAGATTCCCCTCGTGCGCACGCTGCCGGTGGACACCCGGGTGCTGGCGATGCTGCGCAGCCCCTCAACCATCGGCAGCGACACCGACCGGGTGGTCAACGCGCGCACGATCGTGAACGGCACCTACAAGTGGATGCTGTTGAACGGTACGATCGTCGAAGTCACGGGACGCCAACAGGGATACACGCGCATTCGTCTGGACGGTACGCTCGAGGTGTGGGTGGACAGCGATGACCTCGTGCTGCTTCCCGACGGCGCCGCGATGCCCCGACGGGTGACGGGAGGATTTCGCGTGACGCCGAGCGCCGAGTGGGTGGATGTCGCGATTTCCACCGGCGATCGCCCGGCTCACCTGGTCGAGCCGGATGGGCGCACCCTCGTGCTCACGCTATACGGCGTGCAGGCCAACCCCGAGATCTCCCCGATCTTCGGCAACGATACGCTGGTGCGTCGGATCAGCTGGGAGCAGGTCACCAGCGACCGCGTGCGGATCACGCTTACGTTGTCACAACCGGTGTTTGGATGGCAGTCGACCTGGGATGACAATCGACGCCAGTTCGTGCTGCGCGTGCGCCGCCCGCCGTTGATCGATGCGGTGAACCCGTTGCGTGGTCTCACGATTGCCGTCGACCCGGGGCATCCGCCCGCCGGCGCCACGGGACCGACCGGACTCTATGAGGGTGACGCGGTGTTTCCGGTGGGTGAACAGGTGGCCACGCTGCTGCGCGCCCGTGGTGCGCACGTGGTGATGACGCGGCAGTCCCTCGCACCCGTGGGACTCACCGAGCGCGGCGTCACGGCACGTCGCGCCAATGCCCATGCGTTCCTCTCGGTGCACCTGAATGCGCTGCCCGACGGCGTGAATCCGTTTACCGCCAACGGCACCAGCACGCTGTTCTATCATCAGCACAGCGAGCCGCTCGCCCGTCCGGTGCAGGAGGAGCTCATGAAGCGCTTTGGCCTGCGCGATCTCGGCGTGCACTACCAGAACCTCGCCGTCGCGCGGCCCACCTGGTATCCCTCGGTGCTGGCCGAAGGGCTGTTCCTCATGTTGCCCGAGCAGGAAGCGGCAATGCGTGATGCCGGCTTTCAGAAGAAGTACGCTGAGGGGCTGGTGGTGGGTCTCGAGCGCTACTTCCGGACGTTCGTGCCTGTGCTGCAGCCGTGATGCGGCGGCGGCGCGTGGTGCGGCGCGTGGCGTGGGGCGTGGTGTGGCGCGCCGCGGTCGCGCTGTGCGTGATCGTGTTGGTCGCGCCGGCGCTGCGGGCGCAGGTCGATCCGCGAGGGGCGATGCGCACGATGGCCACGCCGCATTTCCGCGTGCACTTCCGTCCCGATCAGGACACGCTGGCCCGCCGCGCGGCGTTCCTTGCCGAAACGGCGTACGCGCAACTGGCGCGCGAGCTGGCGCCACCTGCCGGTCCGGTGGATCTGCTGATCGCCGACAACGTGGACGCCAGCAACGGTTATGCGCAGGTGTTTCCCACCAACCGCGTGGTGATTTATGCGGTGCCGCCGATCGCGCTGCGCGAACTGCGCTTTCACGATGACTGGCTGCGCCTGGTAATCACGCACGAGATGGCGCACATCTTTCAGCTCGATCGTGCGCGCGGCGCCTGGGCATGGGGGCGTGCCGTGTTCGGCCGCAATCCGGTGTTCTTTCCCAATGCGTATACGCCGAGCTGGGTGAAAGAAGGGCTGGCGGTGCATTACGAAACGAAACTCACCGGTAGCGGCCGTAACGCGAGCACCGAGTTTCCGATGGTCGCGCGGAGTGCGGTGCGCGATGCCTTCGTGCCGGGTCCGCAGCGGTGGAGCCGGTCGACGTCGCAGTTTCCCGGCGGACAGACGGCCTATGCGTGGGGGTCGCTGCTGATGCAACAGGCGGCCACGCCGCGCGAGGGCAGCATGCGCCGCTTCGTGGATATCACGGCGGCGAACGTGCTCCCGTATCTGCTGAACCGGAACAGCCGTCAGGCCTTCGGGGCCTCCTTCGACAGCCTGTTCGGGCGGATGACCGATTCGATCCGGCGCGTGACGGCCGCGCTGCCGACGGACAGCGTGTGGACCCCGGTGAGCGGCGACGGCTGGTATGCGGCCGCTCCGCGATGGGTGGGGAACGACTCGCTGGTGTGGAGTGCGAGCAACGGGCGCGAGGTCACGGGGCTGTACATCGCGCCGGTGCGGGAACATGCCGCATGGCCGTCGCCGATGTCGCCGACATCCCGGCGGGTCGCGTGGCGTAACACGCTCGACGTGAACGTGCCCATCCCCGGCGACAACACGGGGGCGATGGTGTTCGCCCAGACGGAGCGCATCGATCCGTACGTGACGCGGTCGGATTTGTATCGCGCCCATGGCGCCGACCGCCGCAGCGAGCGCCGGCTGACCAAAGGCGCGCGTCTTACGCAGCCCGATGTCCGCGCCGACGGGAGCATCGTGGCCGTGCAGCTCGATGCCGATCGCACGCGGTTGGTGCGGGTGAGTGCCACCGGTGAGAGCGTCGTGCCGATCACGCCCGATGTGCCTGCGGAGCGGTGGGCGGACCCCCGATGGTCTCCCGACGGCCAGCGGGTCGCGGCGGTGCAGCTGCTGCCCACCGGCGAGCAGCGGATTGTGGTGCTCGATGTGAGCGGTGACCTGCAGATCGCCGTGGCGGGAGCGCGCGGCGTGTTTGCGAGTCCGAGCTTCACGCCCGACGGCCGTCGGTTGGTGTGGGCCAGCGATCGCAGCGGCCGTTCGCAGCTGGAGACGGCGGTGATCGCGCCGGCCGGCGCGGGGGGGGACACGCTGCGCTGGCGCGATGAGCGCGACGAGGTGCGCGTGGTGTCGGCGGTGAGCAGCGGGGTGTTCGATCCGACGGTCTCGCCTGATGGCACGCGCATCGCCGCGCTGTTCTATCGCGCCGATGGATACCATGTATCGTGGACGCCGTTCGATACCACGGGGGCCGTGGCCCGCTCCACGTGGTATCCGCGGACGAACCGCACCGACGTGTCCGTGCCGAACGCGCCGGCGCCCGGTGCCCGCCTCGACTCGGTGAGCAGTACGCGCTATGCGCCGCTGCGTCAGCTGGTGCCGCGCTACTGGATGCCGGTCATCGGTGAAGGGCGCAACGGCGGGGCGACCTACGGCGCGTCGACCAGCGGCGTCGATATCCTCGGCCGCCACGCGTGGAACGCCAGCGCGCTCGTGCAGCCGCAGCTCCGCGAGACGGACGCCGCTGCCTCCTATCGCTATGCCGGTCTTGGCATTCAGCTGCTCGACGTGTCGGCATCGCAGGAGTGGGACGGCACGTACCGCGCGGTGACTGATGCGGGCGCCACGCTGGGCTTCATCGCGCGCCGTCGTCGGTTCATCACGGGGGCGAGTACATGGCGCGTGCCCCGCGCGCGGCGCTCCGTCAGCGCCACGCTGGGCGCGCAGTACGAGCTGCGTGATTTCACCAGTGACGTGGACTCGGCGCTCGGCGCGCCGAACTCCCTGTTGCGCACTGGCACGCGCTACGGCTCGTTCTTCGCGAACGGCAGCCTGAGCACCGCGCGACTCGGCCTTCGCGGCGTCTCGGTGGAAGAAGGGTTCACGCTGAGCGGCAGCACGGCGTATCGCTGGCGCGAGAGCGATCCCACCGTATCGGGCGCGTGGCGCTCGATCGTGGGGGCGCGCCACTTCCTGCCGCTCGACCTGCCGGGCTTCGCGCGGCATGTGATCGCGACGCGCGCCACGATTGGTGTAGCGCAACAGACGTCGACGACGGAGTTCAGCGTGGGCGGCACGAGCGGGCAGTCGGCCGAGTTGCTGCCGGGCGTGGTCGTCGGCGATCCGTCGCGCACGTTCTCGCTGCGCGGCGTGGCACCGGGCACGCAGCGTGGCCTGCGCGCGCTGGCCGGCGGCGTGGAGTATCGTGCGCCGTTGGTGATGTTCAGGCGTTTGCCCAGTCCGTTCACGCTGTTCGTGGACCGGATGTCGGTGACGGTGTTCAGCGATGCGGCGCGGGCGTGGTGTCCGGGCGCGCTGGCGCGGTCGGACACGCAAGTGTGCGAGCGGCCGGGTGAGCGCGACGGCTGGCTGGCGTCGGCGGGTGCGGAGCTGGTGGTCGATCTGGCGGTGCAGTACGACACGCCGTATCGCGTGCGGATCGGCGCGGCGGCGCCGTATGTGGCACCACGGGATGTGTCGCGCGGCGGGGCTTTCTATGTGACGCTTGGCGGGTACTTCTGAGTTTCGGGTTTTGCGTTGCGGGTTGTGCGTTGCAAGTGCTGCGTGGTGGTGTACGTGCGGCGGGCGGGATGCTGGTGGAGGGCTCTGTGGTTCACGCGCAGAGCGCGAAGGGCCGCGAAGATACGCGAAGGACAGCACGGGGCGCGTTGTGTGTGCTCCATACGTCATCCTCCATACTTTTTCCTGTTTTTATGTCATCCTTCTGGATTCATGAGTCGGCCGTCGTGATCGGTGACGTGCTGTTGGGCGATGATGTGAGCGTGTGGCCGACGGCGGTGATTCGCGGCGACGTGGAGCGCATCGTGATCGGGGCGCGGAGCAACGTGCAGGATGGCGCGGTGATTCACGCGGATCCGGGGCTGCCCACGATCGTGGGGGAGGACTGTGTGATCGGGCACCGGGCGGTGGTGCATGGCACGATCCTCGAGGACGGCGTGCTGGTGGGACTGGGGGCGATTCTTCTGAATCGCGTGCGGGTGGGGCGGGGGAGCATCATCGCGGCCGGGGCCGTGGTGACGGAGGGCACGCAGGTGCCGCCCGGGTCGCTGGTGGTGGGGGTGCCGGGCAAGGTGGTGCGGCAACTCAGCGCGACGCAGCAGGCGG
>CANGXK010000171.1 GCA_947457715.1 Gemmatimonadota bacterium | reverse complement strand
TTAGGCGGGGAGGGAGAGGGACCCGTGAGTCAGGAGAGCCGCGCGGCGGATGACACCGCGCCCAGAGGCGGAGTCGGAATCATAACCACGTGCGGACGAGGCCGGTAACGCCGCGTGGCCCGTCCCCGCCGTCTGATGTCCGGCTCGTTTACACCGACGGAGGGATGGAGAGCTCCGGGATGAAGCGCATCTCGGCCGTGTACCGCAGCTCGGCGAAGCGGGTCAACAGATCGGCTTCCGACACCCCACGACGCTCATCGCCCTCAAGGTCGGCAATCACATTGCCGCGATGCATCATCACCGTGCGATCACCGTACTGCACCGCCTGCTCCATACTGTGCGTGACCATGAACGCGGTGAGCTTATGCTCACGCACCACCGCGTCGGTCACGCGCATGACCTGTTCGGCCGCGCGCGGATCGAGCGCCGCCGTGTGCTCGTCGAGCAGCAGCAACTGGGGCCGCCGCAGCGTGGCCATGAGCAGCGTCACCGCCTGACGCTGGCCGCCGGACAGCGTACCCATCGACGCCTCCAGCCGTCCCTCGAGCCGCATGCCGAGCGACGCGAGCAGTGTGCGGTAGCGGTCGAGCGCGGCGCGATCGAGCCCGCGACGCAAGCCGCGCGGCAGCCCGCGCAGCTCCGCCATGCGCATGTTCTCCGCCACGGTCAGCGTGGGGCAGCTCCCCTTGTACGGATCCTGGAACACGCGGCCGATCAGACCGGCGCGTTGATGCTCGGCCAGGCGCGTCACGTCGGTGGAGCCGATGCGGATCGTGCCGGCATCCGGCAGGAACACGCCGGCGATGGCGTTCAGGATCGTGGACTTCCCCGACCCGTTGCTGCCGATCACCGTGAGGAACTGTCCCTCCGGTAGCGAGAGATCGATGCCGCGCAGCGCATGTACCTGTTCACCGCCGGGCTGTTCGAAGGTCTTCTCGAGGTTCGTGATCGCGATCATCGGGTGGCTCCAGTGCGGGAGGCGCCCTTCCGCAGCTTCGGTAGGACGAGCGCGGCCAAAACGAACACCGCCGTGGCAAGTTTGAGATCGACCGGATTGAGCCCGACGCGCAGCGCGACCGCGATCAGCGCGCGGAACCCGACGGCGCCGAGCGCCACCATGATGATCGTGGGGCCCAACCCCCAGCGCTTGGGCTTGAGCGTTTCACCCAGAATCACGGCGGCCATACCGCCCACCAGCGTGCCCACGCCCATGCCGACATCGGCGAAGCCCTGATACTGGGCAATCAGCGCGCCAGAGAAGGCGACCAGGCCGTTGGCCAGCGCGAGTCCGAGTTCGACCATCCGGCGGCGATCGACGCCCTGCGCCGTGATCATGGCCGGGTTGTCACCCACGGCACGCATGGCGAGGCCGAAGTCGGTGCGCAGGTACCACACCAGCACGAGTCCCAGCACCACCATCATGACGCCGAACAGCAGCCCATACGTGAGGTCCGCATTCCAGCCGGCCGTGGCCGGCACGAGGCCGTGCAGGGTGGTGGCCACCGACGGCTGATCGAGCATCGAGATATTCGACCGCCCCATGACCCGCAGGTTCACCGAGTACAACCCGGTCATGACCAGAATGCCCGCCAGCAGCTCCGTCACGCCGAAGCGGGTGTGCAACACGCCGGTGACATACCCCGCCGCCATGCCGACCACGAACGCGGCCAGGGTGGCCAGCACGGGATGGACGCCGCCGACAATCAGTGCCGCCGCCACGGCGGCGCCCAGCGGGAAGCTGCCGTCGGGCGTGATGTCGGGGAAGCGCAGCACGCGCGACGTGAGATATACCCCCCACGCCAGCGCGACGTAGGCGAGTCCCTGCGCCAGCGTGGACCACCAGAGGGCCCACGGAGAATTCGCCGGAGCACTCGGTGCGGCCGAGCCGGCCGTAGCAACGCCGGCCGTGGCCGAGCCGCCCGTGACCGAGCCGGCCTTCACCGCGCCGCCCGTCGCTGCGCCCGATTCCGGCGCCCCCGTCTCCGGCAGCACCTTGTCGGCGCGGTCGATGATCGCTTGCGGGATCACCACCCCGTACCGCTTGGCCGCGGCCAGGTCGACCTCCAACCGGGTCTTGTTCGTGGACTGGAACGGGATGACCGCCGGTGACGTGCCGCGCAGCACCCGGATCATGATCAGCCCCATGTCGTACCCGTTGTCCCGGAAGCTCGCGCCCAGCGAGATGGGCGGACCGACGGTCCCGGTGCTGGTCGTCACCAAGGGCATGTTGGCCTCGCGAGTCGCCTTCACCATCGCCGGCATTCCGCTCAGGATCATGACACTCGGAATCTGCATGATCCCCTGCGCTCCCTGCGCCCGCAGCGTCTGCACCCCCGTCACAATGTCCGAGGGGCTCGTGCACGCCACCGTCACCAATTTCACGCCCTGCGCGAGCGCCGCGGCCTTGGTCTTTTCGATGTAGAACTCGGCAAACGGATCCGACGGATCGTACAGCGTGCCCCACGAGGTGACCGCGGGAAATGCTTCGATCGCCACCGCCAGTGTTTTCTCGACCGGCAACGGAATGTCGGCGCCCGAGATATTGGGGCGGTGCTCGGTCGGGCTGGTGCCGGCTTTGATGATGTAGGGATTCGCCACCGAGCCGAAAATCAGCGGCCGATCGGTAATGACCTTCATCGCGCTCTGCAGCGTGACGGTAGCCAGGGTGGCCACGTGGGTCACGCCGCGCTGCTTGAACTCGTTGGCGATCAGCGACAGGGTTGGAATGTCCCCCTGCGCATTCCGCTCAATGAGGGTGATCGTCGAATCAGCCACGTACCCCGAGTCGGCGAGCGCCTGAAGGAAGCCTGCCCTGGCCTCCTCGATCGGGGCAATCGCCGCCACCTGCATCAAGCCGATCACGGGACGAGTCGGGGCGGGCGCGTCTCCGCCACAGGCCGCCGTGAACAGCAGGGCCAACGAGGCGAGCCGACGCAGCGGCGGCCGCGAGTGAAGCGGCGTGGGGGACGTCATGCGATTCGGGAGGAGAGGGCAGCAGGCACGCCGCAAACGCGTGAATGGGGCGAATAGTAGGTGTGCGTACCTCAGGCCGCCAGAACGGGCTCGCGGCCGTCGAGGGGACCCGCATGGAGACGCGCGTGGGGACCCGTCGGAGCGTCTACAGACGTGAGGACGCGCGCTATACTTCACCGGAGTAAGCGGACTCGGCGTCGTCGCCGCGCCGCGCGCGCCACCATGTCGCCGACCGGAGCCGGTCCTTACCGTGACGTCCTTTCAGCAGGCCCTTGCCGATCGCTACCGCATCGAACGCGAACTGGGCGTTGGCGGCATGGCTCGCGTATATCTCGCGCGCGACCTCAAGCACGACCGGCTCGTGGCCGTGAAGGTCATGCTCCCCGAAGTGGCAGCCTCGTTCGGCGCCGAACGCTTTCTCCGGGAAATCCAGTTGGCGGCCCGGCTCACGCACCCGCACATCCTGCCGCTGCTCGATTCCGGCACCGCCGACGGGGTGCCCTTCTACGTCATGCCCTTCGTCGACGGCGAAGACGTGCGCGCATGGCTCGATCGCGACGGACGGCTCGGCGTGGCTGACGCCGTGCAGATTGCCCGGGAGGTCGCCGACGCGCTCAACTACGCCCACGCCGCCGACGTGCTGCATCGCGACGTGAAGCCGGAAAACATCCTCATGCTCGCCGGGCACGCCGTGATGCTCGACTTCGGGGTGGCGCGCGCCATGTCCGCCTCCATGGAGGAAGACGCAGGCCCCGATGGCGACGGCGCCGGCATGGCGGTGGGGACGCCGGCGTACATGAGCCCCGAGCAGGCCGCCGGCGAGGCCGGGATCGACGGGCGCAGCGACCAGTACGGGCTCGGGCTCATGTTGTGGGAGATGCTGGCCGGCGAGCAGCCCTTCACCGGCCCCACCGTGCAGGCCGTCATCGCCAAGCGGTTTTTCGAGGTCCCGGCGCCGATTGACTCCAAGCGCCCCGAGGTGCCACCGCACGTCGTCGACGCGCTCACCCGGTCATTGGCCAGCGACCCGGCCGACCGGTTCGCGACCGCCGGCGCCTTCGCGAAGGAGCTCGCGCGCGCCACCGCCACCGCGCCAGCCCCCACTGCGCCCGCCTTCCCCTCGATCGCGGTCCTCCCGTTCACCAACATCGGCAATGATCCCGAGAATGCCTTCCTCGCCGACGGTATTGCCGACGAAGTCATCAGCGCGCTGGGACGGTTGCGCACGCTCCAGGTGGCGGCCCGCACGTCGAGCTATGCCTTCCGCGGCAAGACCGACGATCTCGCCTCCATCGGCACGGCGCTCAAGGTCGCGCATGTGCTCGAGGGGAGCGTCCAGCGCGGCGGCACACGCATCCGCGTGAAGGTCGCCCTGCTGCGCGTGGCCGACGGGCAGCAATTGTGGAACGCCCAATTCGACCGTCTGCTCGACGACGTGTTCGCCATCCAGGACGAGATCAGTGCCAGCATCTCGGCCGCGCTCGAAGCCACGCTGGTGTCGGGGGCGCCGGGAGCGCCGCCGGCGGTGGCGCATGCCCCCATGGCGCGCGCCGCCGCCCCCTCCACCGACGTCGAGACCTACCAGCTGTACCTCAAAGGCCGGTTTCAGTGGAACCGGCGCACGGAAGAGGGGCTGTCGGAAGCCGTGGCGCTGTTCCGCGCGGCCACCGAGCGCGACCCACGGTTCGCGCCCGCCTTCGCCGGACTGGCCGACAGCTACGTGGTCCTCGGCACCTATGGCGCCCGGGCGCCACACGAGGTCATGCCGCTGGCGCGGGACATGGCCCGCATGGCGCTCTCCATCGATCCGTCGCTGGCCGAACCCCACGCCGCCCTCGGCATGGTGGCGGCGTCGTACGAGCATGACTGGGCCGCCGCCGAAGCCAGCTTCGCGCGCGCCGTCACCCTCGCCCCGGCGTACGCCACGGCCTATCAGTGGCGCGCGGTGGCGCTGTGGGTGCCGCTGGCGCGCTTCGACGACGCCATGGCCGACATCGCGCAGGCGCAGGCGCTCGACCCCCTGTCGCTCGCCATCAGCGCCACGGCGGGCATCGTGCTCGCCCTCGCGGGGCGCTGCGACGACGCCATCGCACGGCACGGCCAGACGCTGGCGCTCGCCCCGAAGTTCGGGATGGCCCATTTCTTCCTCGCGCAGGCACAACTCGGGGCCGGCCTGGTGGTCGAGGCCGAGGAGAGCGTGGCACAGGCGATCGACCTTACCGGCGGGTCACCGGAGATGTTCACGCTCGGCGCGCTGGTGTCCGCCGCCATGGGAGACCGGTCGCGCACGTCCTCCGCGCGCATCTGGCCAGCGGAGCCCCCGACGACGCGATCACGTGGCTCCAGCGCGCCGTGGACGAGCGCGACGCCGATGTGATCTACCTCGGAGCACGGCACGAGTACGCGCCGCTGCTCGGCGCATCGGCGTTTACCGACTTGCTCGAGCAACTCCGACTCTAGCGGCCATCTCGAAGTGCTGTCCCGGCGCGAGCCGCGCGAGGGGGTGCGGGGTGTCGATCGCGAGCACCTGCGCCATGACCAGGGCGTCGTCGCCGGGCTTGAGGTGCGTCACGTATACCGGCACGCGCCCCGGTAATCGGCGCAGCACGTCGGCCAAGGTGCTCGGGATCAGGTGCCCTGAGCGTTCGGCCAACGCGGCCAGATCATCCGTGAAGGACACGTCGGCCACCACCTGCGCCAGCGGCTCCGATTCCAACAGCGCCCAGCAGGCCGGGTTGGGACCCGAGTCGCCCGTGAACACCCACCAGCCGTCGGCGGTGTCGACCGCGAGCCCGCACGCGGGCACCGGATGGACGGCGGGGAGCACCCACAGCCGGCGGGCGTTGGCTCCCTCCCCAAGCGTGAGCACGTCACCGACCGCGAACGGGTGAAACGTCAGAATGGGCTGCGCCGCGCTCGGGATGCAGAGAAAGTCGGGCCAGAGCACGCCGTTGAACACGTGCGTGCGCAGCGCCTCCAGCGTAGCCGGCAACCCATGCACACGGATGGCGCCCCGTCCCTGCGGGGCCATCCGCGTGGGCAGGACCACATCCGCCAACAGCGGCAACGACTGCACATGATCGAGATGCGCGTGGGTGAGCACGACATCGTCGATGCGCGTC
>CANGXK010000170.1 GCA_947457715.1 Gemmatimonadota bacterium | reverse complement strand
GGCGGCACAGCCGCGCGGCGATTCCGGCGACGCCTTGAACAGCGGCGACGTCCCGTTGGTGGCCGACACCGATCCACCGCAGGTGAACTGGGCCAGACCGGCGCCGGTGTTCTGGAACTGGTTGGACATCCACACGTACGCCGGAATGCCCTGGAACAGGCCGATACCACCACGCACCTGATTCTTCTGGTCGCCGGTGGCGTCCCAGTTGAAGCCGATACGCGGTGAGAACTGCAGGTTGCCCGACGGAAGATCGGCGGTGCTACGCCCGAAGTCACGCTGCACGGCGGCGGCGAACGACGGCTTGTCGAAGAAAAGCGGTACGTCGATACGCAGGCCGAGCGTGGTGGTAAAGCGCGGGGTCACCGTCCACTGGTCCTGGATGTATCCGGCGAGTTGCGCGGCCGAGAAGTTGGCCACGACGTCGCCGCCAAGACCACCCGAACCGGAGAACGAGGCCGGCGTGCGGTTGCCCACGAAGTCGGCGAGCGTGTTGTACGTGTAGTTGCCATACGAGTTCTGCAGGAAGGCGTTGTAGGCCTTGTAGATCTCGTTGCGGGTACCGATCGACACGATGTGATTGCCGAGCGGCATCGTGAAGTTGTTCTGGATTTCGTACAGATCTTCGCGCAGCTCATTGCCCTGCGAGCTGTTCTCGGTGCCGGCGCGGAAGCCGATGCCCGAGCCCGTACCACCGATGTTCTGCACCAGGACCTGCGGCGCGAGGACATCCGACACGCGCTTGAAGCGGGTCGTGGTGAGGCCGACCGTGAATTCGTTCGAGAAGCCGTTCGCGAAGTTCGTGAAGGCCTGGCCGACGATCTGGTTCGACTTCTCCGAGCGGCGGAAGCCGTTCGACGAGAAGTTGAACGTGCCGAGCGACCGGGAGAAGTCGAACGCTTCCTGATCGTTGTAGATGTTGCGGAGCACCAGACGCGTGTTGCCCGACAGCTGATAGTCGAGACGCACGAACGTGTTGAGCAGCGGGTTCTCATTGGTGGTCAGGCCCGCGCTACCGGCGGCGATGCCCTTGCCCGAGAGGTAGTTCACGAACGAGTCGACCTGCGCGGGGGTGATGCGCGCGGCGGCAACCGATGAATTCACCAGGCCGGTGGGCGACGTCGGATCGTAGAACGGCCCGGACGACGGCGAGACGTTCTGGCTGGTTTCGACGGTGGCGAAGAAGCGCAGCTTGTTCTTGATGATCGGACCACCCAGCGAGAAGCCGAGCTGGCGACGCACGAACGGCGACGTACGGAGGAACGCCGTGTCACGACCCATCTGCTGGTCGCGATAGTAGAGGAAGGCCGACCCCTTGAACTCGTTCGTGCCCGACTGCGTCACGGCGTTCACGAGCGCGCCGGTAAAGTTGCCCTGGCGCACGTCGTACGGCGACACGAGCACCTGGAACTCCTTGATGGCGTCGAGCGGCAGCGCGCGGCCACCGACCTGCGCACCGACGGTCGGCGAGGCGCCGAGGCCGAAGCGGTTCGCGAGTGACACGCCGTCGATTTGGATATTGTTGAAGCGGTTGTTCTGTCCAGCGGCCGAAATGCGGCCGTCCTGCGACACGTTGACCTGCGGCGAATTGCGGATCAGGTCCGTGACGTCGCGATTGAGCGTCGGCAGGCGACGCACGAGCGTATCGGTAAGGACCGTCTGCACGCCCTGACGGGTGGCCGAGAAGTCGGAGGTCGTGGTGACCGCCTGCGTGAGCACGGCGGCGAGCTGCGTCGCCTGCTCCTTCAGCTGAAAGTCGAGACGCGTGGCCTGTGTGAGGCTGACGACGATATCGGTGCGCGTCAGTGGCGCGAAGCCGATGCGACGGGCGGTGACAGAGTAGGTGCCGACTTCAAGGTTCGGGATGAAGAAGCGACCGTTGTCGCGCGTGATCTGGCTGGCCTTCGCACCATTGGTACGATTGACCACTTCGATCGACACGTTCGGTACCGGGGCATTCTTTTCGTCCGTCACCGTGCCGGTGATCGCGCCCGTCGTGGTTCCCTGCGCCGCGAGCGGCATGGGGGAACCAACGGCGAGAGCCGCGACCGCGAGGGCCAGGCTAAGCAAACGTTGGATACGCATAGATACTGTTTTGTCCGTTTGTGGAGGAAACGTCCCTCGGTGCCGCACAGATCAGACCGGTCGCCGAGACGGTGAAAGCTAGGTTCGCTGTTACATACGGGCAACCGAGTGATGTAACCGTGGGGTCACGCCCGACGGCCAACTCCCTAGTAAGCAGGGGGGAGGGTGTCAGGGGAGAGGAGGCAGGTGAACGGCGCGCCGTTGCTGCTTCCTGCCCCCTGATACCCTCCCCCCTGTTTCCTAAGGTGTTGGCCGTTAGGATCTTGCGGCCTTTCTACCCACGGTGAGGTAGTACACCGGCACCCCCAGCAGAATCACGCCGAACACCCCCAGCGTGGGTACCCGCTGGGCGTCGTCCATCAGCGCGTTCACGAGCAGGAACAGCGTGGCGAGACAGAACAGTGCGGGGACCAGAGGATACCAGGGCGTGCGTACCGGCGGATTCCAATCGGGCCGACGCCGGAGCCTGAAGATCGCGCCGATGCTCATGATATAGAACACCAGCGAAGCCGTCACGAAAATGTCGGCCAGTTGCTCGAAGGTGCGGACCAGCACGAAGGCGATGGCGATCGTGGCGGTGAGCAGAATGGCGACATACGGCGTCTTGAAGGTCGGATGCACTGCCGCAACTTTCTTGAAGAACAGGCCGTCGTCGGCCATCGCGAAGAAGATGCGCGGGCCGGTCAGCAGGGAGCCGTTCACCGAGCCGAAGGTGGACAGCAGGACCGTGATCGCGACCAGCGTGACGCCGACCGGGCCGATCAGGCGTTCGGCCACATCGGCCGCCACCAGGCGCGCGCCGCGGATCTCATCGACCGACAGCACCGACAGATAGGCGATGTTGGCCAGCAGATAGATGAAGATGATGCTGAGCGTACCGAGCACGATGGCCTTCGGCAGCGTTTTCTCGGGATCCTTGACCTCGCCGGCCACCTTGGAAAGATCGCCCCAACCGTCGAACGCCCACAGCACCGACACCAGCGCCAGACCGAAGGCCGACACCGAAAAGCTGCCGGGGGGCACGGCGGGGGTGAAGTGACCACCTGTCTGTGGGAGCCCGAGAATGAGCGCCAGCAGAATGATGAGCATCAAGCCACCGTACTTGGCGACGGTGGTGAAGTTCTGGACCAGTGCGCCCCATTTGAGGCCGACCACGTTGATCACGGCCATGAGCGCGACCGTCGCGGCCGCGATCCAGTGGGCGTACGTGTCGTAGGGCGCTATCCCGGGGTTATAGCCGAGCCCGCGGAGGAGGTATTCGGCGAAGGTCGTGGAGATACCGCCGAGGGCGGCGGCCCGGATCAGCGTCAGTTCGGACCAGCCATATAGAAACGCCGGCAGGCGCCCCCAAGCTTCGCGGATATAGACAAAGTAGCCCCCGGTGCGCGGCATGGCGCCGGCCAGTTCGGCCAGTGTGAGCGCGCCACAGAGGGCGAAGATGCCGCCGGTCGCCCAGACGGCCATCAGGGGGAGTGGACCGGGGAGCTTGTCGGCGATGCCGGCCGGAGACCGGAAAATGCCGGAGCCGATCGTAGTACCGACGAGGACGGCGATCGCGCTCCAGAGCCCCAGTCGACGCGGCAATTCCGTGCTGGCGCCGGAATTCGTGCGGGTCGAGGAAACCGAAGGTGAGGTCATGACGCTATGGTAGTACGCCGCGCGCAGTACCGCACGGGGTGCCGACGTCTACTTTTCACTGGCTATGACTTCTGTCCTGACCGTGTCCCTTCCGCCGGCCGTGATCACCGCGCTGTTCTGGAGCGCCGTCGTCGCCTGCGTGATCGCGCAATTGTTCATCTTGCGCGCCGTGTTTCGTACGTTGCCCATCCTGCCGTCCTCGTCTCAGGTTCCGACGCCGCATCGGCTTACGGAAATCCTGTGGGTGGTCCTGCCGGTGGGTGGACTGATCGCCGTGTTCCTTGGCGCGTATCGCGCCCTGCCACTTTGACCGGAGTCGCGCTGGACCCCGAAAAGGCCCCCACGCCGCTTTCGCGCGATCTGATCGCGCTGACGAAGCCGCGCATCATCTCGCTGCTGCTCGTCACGACGGTCGCGCCGATGTATGCGGCCGGCTCGCCGACGTTGCTCACGGTGCTGCTCGTCAGCATCGGCGGGTACCTCATGGCCGGTGGCGCGAACGCGGTGAACATGTACCTCGATCGCGACATCGACGACGTCATGGCGCGCACGCGCCTGCGGCCGATTCCGAGCGGGCGCATGTCACCGATTCAGGTGCTCGCGTTCGGCGTGGCCTGCGCGACCTTCGCCACGTGGATGCTGGCGCATTTCGTGAACGTGCTCACGGCGGGCCTCGCGCTCGCCGGTTTCTACTTCTACGTGTTCATCTACACGCGGTGGCTCAAGCGGTCGTCGCCGCAAAACATCGTGATCGGTGGGGCGGCTGGCGCATTCCCGCCGCTGGTGGGGTGGGCGGCGGTCACGGGTACCCTCGACGTGTCGGCGCTGTGCCTGTTTCTGATCGTGTTCTACTGGACGCCACCGCACTTCTGGGCGCTCGCGCTGCTCAAGCAGGTGGACTACGGGCGCGCCAAGGTGCCGATGGCCCCGCTGGTGTGGGGTGAGCGCGAGACCATGCACCAGATGGTGTGGTACACCGTGATCCTCGTGGTCCTGACGCTGTTGCCGGTGCTCTTCGGCGCCTTCGGCACGCTGTATCTGGTGTCGGCGATCGTGCTGAATGCGCTGCTCGCCGGCGGCATTGCCAAGATGCTCGTGGCCGCGCGCGCCGGACGGCCGTGGACCGGTCCGGCATGGTGGGTCTACAAGTTTTCCCTCCTTTACCTCGCGCTGCTCTTCCTCGCGATGGCGGTCGATCGGGCGCTCACGCGGTGAGTGGACGCGCGTCGCCGCGCCCACGACTTCGCCCGCTGGCGCGGCTCAAGCCGCTGGTGCGGCCGTACACGTCGCAGCTGGTGGTCGCATTTCTGTTCCTGCTGGTCGCGGCGGCGGCGGGGCTCGTGTTTCCCGCCGTCCTGCGGTATCTGCTCGACGCCGCCTTCGAGCTGAAGGATCGCGGGGCACTCGACCGGATCGCGCTCGGACTGCTGGGCGTCTTCGCGGTGCAGGCGGTCGCGAACTTCGTGCAGGTGTTTCTGCTCAGCTCCTCGACCGAGCGCATCGTGGCCACGCTGCGCGAGCAGACGTACGCGCATCTCATCCGCCTGTCGCCGGCCTTCTTCACCGAGCGCCGCACCGGTGAACTGACCAGCCGCCTGAGCAGCGATCTCGCCCTGCTGCAGTCGCTCCTGAGCACGTGGATCTCGGAGCTGTCGCGCCAGACGCTGTTCCTGATCGGTGGCATCGCGATGATGTTTGTGACGAACCCGCGCCTCACCCTCACCACGCTGGCGGTGGTGCCGCTGGTGGTCGGCGCGGCTTTCACGTTCGGTCGCGCGTTACGCCGGGCCAGCACGAGGGTGCAGGACCGCATCGGCGAAGCGATGGGCATGGCCGATGAGTCGTTCGGCTCCATCCGCACCGTGCAGAGCTTTACGCGCGAAGGGATCGAGACCGAGCGGTTCGGCGCGCTGTTGCACGACCTGGTGGGCGTGGCCGTGCATCGGGCGCGCATGCGGGCGCTGTTCTTCGGCGTGGTGGGCTTCGTGGCCTTCGGCTCGGTGGCGGCGGTGCTGTGGCAGGGTGGCGCGCAGGTAGTCGAGGGGAAGCTGACGGCCGGCACGCTGGTGGCGTTCCTGTTCTACGCCCTGTTCGTCGCCGCTGCCGTGGGATCGCTGGCCACCCTGTTCGGCAACTTCCAGGAAGCCGTTGGCGCCGCCACCCGCGTGTTCGAACTGCTCGACGCCGAACCCACCGTGCGCGACCCTGAGCAGCCGCATCGCTTCACCGGGGCTGTGCGTGGAGCGGTGGCACTGGAGTCGGTGGCGTTCCGCTACCAGCCCGATCTGCCCGATGTTGTGCAGGACATTTCTCTCGATATCGCGCCGGGCGACGTGGTCGCGCTGGTCGGCCGTTCAGGTGCTGGTAAGACGACGATTGCGAGCCTGCTGCCGCGCTTCTGGG
>CANGXK010000169.1 GCA_947457715.1 Gemmatimonadota bacterium | reverse complement strand
CCGATTTCGTTCGACGAGCCGATGAAGATCTGATTCACCGCCGACACGCGGCCGAGCAGCGCTTCGGGAGTGCGGATCTGCAGCATGAGGCTGCGAATGACCACGCTGATCATGTCGAATGCGCCCGCCAGCGCGAGCGCGCCGAGCGAGAGCCAGAGGCTGCGACTGAGTCCGAACAGAATCGTGCACACCCCGAAGCCGGTCACCGAGATCAGCAGATTGCGGCCGGTGTGTGCGAAGGGTGGCCAGCGGGTGAGCGCGACACTGGTGATCACGGCACCGACCGCCGGCGCCGCGCGCAGCAGGCCCAGCCCCGATGGACCGGTGTGCAGGACCTCGGCGGCGAAGACCGGGAGGAGCGCGATGGCGCCGCCGAACAGCACCGAGAAGAGATCGAGCGTGAGCGCCGACAGCAGCAGCGGTTCACCGAGCACGAAGCGGAGCCCACCGGTGATTGAACTCAGGATGGGCTCGTCGGACACATCGCGCACCGGTGAGCGATGGCGGATCGAGAGCAGCGCACCGACCGCGAAGGTCATCAGCACCGCGTCCACCGCGTAGCCCAGCGTCGTCCCACCGAAGGCGTAGAGCGTGCCGCCAAGCGCGGGGCCCAGCACCGCGGCCAGCTGCCAGCTGCCGGTGCGCCAGGTAATGGCATTGCTGTATAGCCGGCGTGGCACCAGTTCGGCGCTGAGGGCCTGCCGTGCCGGCTGGAGGAAGGCGCGCGCGAGCCCGCTGAGCACGATCACGGCATAGATCGAACGAACGCGCTGGGGGGCGGTGAGCGCGAGTTCGCCGACCGGGGCGGGGTGGGCCAGCCACCAGAGCCCCAGGGAGCAGAGCACCAGCACGGAGAGAGCCCCGAGGGCGATGCGGCGCCGATCGTGGCTGTCGGCCACATGTCCGGCGAACAGCGACATGCTGATCGCCGGCAGGGCTTCGGCCAGTCCCACGATCCCGAGGGCCAGCGGATCGTGGGTGAGATCATAAATCTGCCAGCCAACGACCGTACCCTGAATCTGGATGCCGAGGGTCAGCGTGAACAGCGCCAGCAGGTACCGGCGGAAGTTCGGAATGCGGAGCGCCGCGTACGTGTCGCTGGGCGCGTCGGAGGGAAGTCGCGCCACGCTAGCGATCGGCGCGCGCTTCGTCCTGCCGTTCTTCGAGCCGACGCCGGCGCCGCGCCTGGGCCGCGTCATACCGGCGGCACTGCTCGTCGGTTTCCGGCCGCACGAGCGCAATCGGCACCGGGCGTCCGTTGCGGTCGATCGCGACGAAGGTGAGGTAACAGGTGTTGGTATGACGGCGCGCGCCGGTAATGAGATCCTCGGCCTCCACACGCACACCGATCTCCATCGAGGTGGTGCCCACGAAGTTCACCGACGCCTGGCAGGTCACGAGATCCCCGACATGAATCGGCTCGCGAAAATCGACGCGATCGATCGACGCCGTGACACAGGCCGTTCGCGCATGCCGGAACGCGGAGACCGCGGCGGCCTTGTCGACCATCGCCATGATCGCGCCGCCGAATGCATGTCCGAGAATATTGGCATCGTGCGGCATGATCAGTTCACTCGTCACATGCTGCGAGGCCGCCACGGGGCGGGAGATTCGTTCGGGCAAGGCGTCGGTCATTTGAAGAGGGCGGTGGAGGTGCGAACCAGCGTCGGTCGTGGCCGCGGCCGCCGCGGCCATCCGGCGCGCTGCGCCAACCCGTCGAGCGATGTCGAGAGATCAAACGCCCGCGACAGGGCGCTGCGCGCCGCCGTGTCGATCGGCGGTGAATCCAGCGGAATGAGCTGATAGGCCGGCGCGGCCACGGTGGCGATCGGCCACTCGCGCGACGTCCCGGCGGCCGCGCCGATCAGCACCAGCGCGAGCGCGTCGCCATCGGCCGAAGGACGTGCGGCGATCTCGTAATGAGCGCGATCCCAGCGCACACGCGTGGAATCCTTGGCCCACTCGGGCAGCGTCGCCCGCACCGCCGTCCACCACACGGGCGGCTGCACGGTGATCGGCGGCAGATACAGCGCGAGCGCCTCGCCGTCGGCGCCCTTGCCGGGCACCATAAAGGCCACCGCCGGATCGCGACCGCTGTCGGTGATCCCGAAGCTCGTGGGGTCGAAGCGGAAGCTGTCCAGCGTTTCCGTGGCGACGGACGCGCGCTCGTCGCCGGCGGCGCCCGCCGTCCGGATCGAATCGATGAGCTGCGTGAAGGACGCCTGGGCCGCCGTTCTCACGCGCGACGCTTCGCTGGCACCGACGAGCACCTCCAGCGACGCCGTGGCGCCCGTGCGCACGTCGACCACCAGGCGACGCCCCTCGTGGCGGTGCGGCGGACCGTCGTCGGTGTCGATGTTGAGCAGATGCTCGAAGGTGAGATACGGGCCATGCACGTCGATGATCTCGATCTCGTCGGACACGACGGTGCGTGGATCATCAAGCATCTCTTCGTCGGCCGGATCGATCTCGGCATCGCGGGGATGCGCACGGCGCCAGCGCGCGAGCTCATTCAACACAGTAGTGTCCCCGAAGAGCCGCGTGCTGTCCCGCCGCTGAATTTCGCGCGACCACAACCGTGCGCTGGCGAACGAGGCATCGGGATACTCCGCCCCTTCATCGCCCAGAAAAACCTCGAACAGCCGTCCGTCGACTTCGGTGAGCAGAATCGGTGCGCTGCGCACGCGCATGCCGTCGTCGCCGCTCCGCACCCAGTAGGTGGAGTCGCCGGCGGCAAAGAGAAATTCAGCGCGGGGCAAGGCATCGCCGCGCGTCGTGCCTTCGCCGCAGGCGGCGGCCCAGAGCGCGGTCGCGAGCAGGCCGACGGTCGACGCGATGCGCCGCGGAATAGATCGCCGCACGGGGGACATCATTCAGGCGGTTCCTTGCACGAGGGCGCGCACGCCGTCGAGCACGCGCGCGATTTCATCCTGCGTGGTATAGCAGGAGCAGCCGACGCGCACGAGGCCCTCGTGCGCAAGACCAAGCCGCCGTACCACCGTGGTGGCGTAGAAGTCACCGTGCGAGACGTACACGCCGCGCGGTGCGAGAAAGCGCGACACGGACTCGGCCTCATACCCCTGCACATGGAAGGACACGGTCGGTGTGCGCGCCGTACCCGGCGGCGGGCCGAACACGGTCACGCCGTCGATGAGCTGCAAGCCGACCCAAAGCTGGCGCAGCAGCGCCTCGCCCCGATCATGCAGCACGTGCATCACGCGGCCAAGCCGCTCGCGCCGCGACGCAGTGCCATCGACCGCGAGGCTGGCGAGAAAGTCGACGGCGGCGGCGGCCCCGAGCATCCCTTCGTGGTTTTGCGTTCCCGTCTCGAGGCACTCGGGGACGTAGTCCGGTGCCGGCTCGAGACGCGGCAGATCGAGGGCGGCGGTCGCCTCGTGGCGGCCATAGCAGATGCCGATGTGCGGACCATAGAACTTGTAGGCGCTGCAGAGGACGAAGTCGGCGCCGATCGCCTTCACATCGACCAGTGCGTGCGGCGCGAAGTGGACGGCATCGACAACGGTGATCGCGCCCACGGTTTTTGCCAGCGCGACCATTGCCGCGACGTCACTCACGGTCCCTAGAATGTTCGACGCGGCGCCGATCGCCACGACCTTCGTGCGCGGAGAGAGCAGCGCGTCGAGTGCTCCTGACTCGTGCCGATACGTCTCGAGATCGAGCGGCAGCCACTTGAGCACTGCACCGCGTTCTGTGGCGAGCGCCTGCCAGGGTGCGATGTTGGCGTGGTGATCGAGCTCGGTGACGATGATTTCGTCGCCGGGCTTGAGCGATCGTCCGATGGCGCGGGCCACATGAAACAGGATCGTCGTCATGTTGGCGCCGAACGAGATCTCCCCCGGCGTCGCCCCAAGGAAGTCGGCGAGCGTCTCACGCGCCGTCGCCAGCATGGCGTCGGTCTCCACGCTCGTGGGGTACGCCCAATGCGTGTTGGCGTTGTGATGCAGCAGATAGTCGGTCATCGCCTCGGCCACGACGCGCGGCACCTGCGTCCCCCCCGGCCCGTCGAAGAACGCGACCGGATGCGCCCCCTCCCGACGCGTCAGCGCCGGGAAATGGGCGCGGATCGCCTCGACGGAGGCGACCGTTGCGACGGCAGCCGCGCTCACGGCGTCCGTCCGCCAATCTGCGCGCCACCGAGGCGCTCGACGACCTTCGCGGCTTCCACGTGATCCGCGTCCTCACCGAGTTCGTTATGCGCCATGCGGAACAGTTCGGCCGTGAGCTGCAGCATCGGCGACGGCACCTGCTGCTCCCGCGCGAGCTCGGCGGCGATCCCGACATCCTTGTCGAGCAACGCCAGACGGAACGTGCGCGGAAAGGCGCGCGTGAGCACGCGCTCGGGGAAGAGATTCATGCTGCTGTTCGAACGACCGCTCGAAGCATTGATCACGTCGAGCGCGATCTCCGCCTTCACGCCGGCCTTCTCGAGGGCCACGAGGCCTTCGGCGGTGCCCCAGATGTGCATCGCGAGCAAGGCGTTGTTCACGGCCTTGAGGGCATCACCGGCGCCAACGGCACCGCAGTGCACGATGCGCGTGCCGAAGCAGGCCAGCACCGGCTGCACGCGCTCCAGCGTCACGGCATCGCCGCCTACCATGACGGTCAGGGCGCCCTGTTCGGCGCCGACGACGCCGCCGGAGACGGGCGCATCGAGGAAGCCGATACCGCGTTCGGCGAGCCGTGCGGCCATGCGGCGGGAGGTGGCCGCGTCCCCCGAGGTGCAGTCCACGAGCACGGCGCCCGGGCGCATCGTGGCCAGCAATCCATCGGCCCCGTCGAGCAAGGCTTCCACATTGCGCGACACGGGCAGGCAGGTGATGACCACGTCGCAGTCGCGCGCGGCGTCGGCCGGCGTGAGCGCGTGTCGCACTCCGAGCTCGGCCGCGATCCCCTCTGCCTTGGCCGACGTGCGATTCCAGACCGCCAGATCGAATTCAGGACGCGCGAGGTGACGGGCCATCGGCGTACCGATGGCGCCGAGTCCGAGAAAGGCGACGCGAGGCATGGAGAGACGGGAGAAAGGGCAAAGCGCCGTCGACCGGCCGGTTGAGCTGGCGGGGCCGAACGTGGAGATTGAAAGATGACACGTCAACAGATCCACGTGCAGCTCAACGGCCTGGTGGCTGTGCACGCCGTCCGCGCGGTGTGGACGGCGTTGGGGGCCGTTCCCGGGGTGCTGAGCGCCGAAGTCACGATGCAGGGTGCGGTCCTCGACGTCGACGGCCCGCTGGACCGTGTCGCGCTGAACGCCGCGCTCGATGCGGCGGGCGTCAGCATTCGGGCATTGCGGATTGAGGCAAGGGTCCTGCCGGTGCTGTAACGACTGGCCACGCGATGCCGACCGATGCGCTGGCGGCTTCTCGCATGGCGAACGTACCACTAACTTGACCGCCTGACCGCCGCCCAACGCCGATGCCTCCTCACACGAAAGTCGACCGGCCGCTTGCGGCGCTGATTGTGCCGGATCTTCTCGAGTTGCTCGAGGAGCACCCGGAGAGCATCGGACCGCAGACCGCAGAGATGCACCCGGCCGACCTCGCGGATATCGCCGAGGCACTGCCGGTCGAAATGGTGCGTGCGTTCCTCTCCGCGCTGCCGAAGGAGCGGGCGGGCGAAGTGCTGGAGTATCTCGACGAGAACCTCCGCACCATGGTGCTGGAGGAGCTGACGGCCGTCGAGGCCGCGTCGATCATGTCGGAGATGACGCCCGACGAGCGCGCCGACGCACTCGAAGAGCTCGACGACGAAACGGCCGACGATATCCTCGCCGAGTTCGAACCCGAGGAGAAGGCGGAGACCGAGCGGTTGCTCGAGTACGACCCGTATACGGCCGGCGGTCTGATGACCACCGAGTTCGTGTCGGTCGACGAGAATCTCACGGCCGAAGAAGCGCTGGTGGCCGTTCGGGCGATGTCCCGGGCCGGTCGCCGCGAGGCGATGTACACCGTCTACACCGTCGACCATACCGGCCGCCTGCGTGGCGTGCTTTCCCTGCGCGAACTGCTGGCCTCACCCGACGGGACCCCACTCAGCGAGCTCGCGTGGAGCGAGGTCGTCAGCGTCGCCCCGGACATGCCGCAGGAAGAGGTTTCGCAGATCACGTCGAACTACGACCTGGTGGCATTGCCGGTCGTCGATGCGGACAGGCGGCTGCTTGGCGTCGTCACCGTCGACGATGTCATCGACGTGAT
>CANGXK010000168.1 GCA_947457715.1 Gemmatimonadota bacterium | reverse complement strand
TCAGGTGGAACATCACGCCCATCGAAGAAGACGAAGTCGTTGCCTGACCCGGTCATCTTGGCGAAGGGTGTTCCTGCGAGGTGCGACAGCAAGGACATCAAACACTTCCCGTTATCGACCACCAGCGAAGGCGCCACACCATCCAGATCGCCTCGCGCACGATCCGTTTCGACATTTTCGACTCCCCTTCGGTGCGGTCATGGAAAACAATGGGAATTTCTGCGATGCGGAAGCCGCGCTTCCACGCGCGAAAGCTCATCTCGATCTGAAACGCATAGCCGTTAGATCGAACCTGATCGAGCGGGATCGCCGCCAAGACCTCGCGCCGGAAACACTTGAAGCCGCCGGTCGCGTCGCCGAGCCGAAGTCCGGTCACCGCACGCGCATAGATATTCGCGCCGTACGACAGTATGAGCCGGGTCATCGGCCAGTTGATGACGGTCACCCTGCCATCCCGGTATCGCGACCCAAGTACCAGGTCGGTACCACGGATTGCGGCGAGAAATTCCGGGAGATGTGCGGGATCGTGTGAGAAGTCCGCGTCCATTTCGAAGATGAAGGCGTAGTCGCGCTCGAGCGCCCAGCGGAACCCCGCCAAATAGGCACGACCGAGTCCCTCCTTCCCTGCTCGGTGCAGCACATGCACGCGGGGATCCGCCGCCGCGAGGGCGTCCGCTAGTTGGCCGGTACCGTCTGGTGAGTTGTCGTCGACCACTAAGACGTCGAGTCGGGGATCCTGCGACAGGATCAACGGGACAATCCGGGTGACGTTCTCGCTTTCGTTATACGTCGGGACGATGACGAGGGCGCGTTCACCCTCGTCAAGCGTGCCGCGTGCAGGCGTCGGGATTCTGGTCACGTCAGCCCTGTGTCGCCGTCAGGGAGACCGAGCCTGCCGTCGCCGTCGCCGACCTTCTGTCTAGGGCGAACCCGATAATCCACCAGAGCCCCGCCGCGCCAAGTGCCAGCAAAGTCAACAACTTCCCCGTGTGATATGGTGCACTATCGAAGCGGAGCTGGACTGACCTCGCTCCCAACGGCAACTCGATTCCGATAAGTGTAACGTCTGCGCGAGCGATCGCGGCCGGCTGTCCGTCCACCGTCGCCGTCCAACCGGGATAGAAATTCTCAGACACGACCAGGGCACTTCCGGCCGGCGCCGGACCGCCGAGGGTGACATCGATCGCTCCCGGCTGATATTTCGTCACCTCGACGCCGAACGCTACCGGCTCGGGCACCAGAGAATTGACCGGCCTGCCCTGAATGTTCGAGGCCGTATCAAAGATCGCGACTCGCTTGACGTCGAACAACGGATTGAGCACCGTCGCTTTGGTGGTCGGATCGTCAAGCTTGACAATCAAGGGGACAACCCACGCCGCCGGATGGTCCCCGGGGAGCTCATACAAGTACGTCATCGTGCCGGCCGCGTTTCGAACGGGGCCGGCAGCCAGCCTCGCCCCTTCAAAGGGCAGTCCCGGCGTGTTGGTATAAAAGAACCGTGCGTTCGTGAGCGACCAAAAATTCGGGTTCGCGATGGATCGAAAACCCTCGTTCTTGCCGTACAGTTCCTGATAGCGGCCGAGCTCGTTGCCGTGATAGCCCAAGACGGTTCGGATACGGAAATGCATGAGCGCATCGCCGACCAAGAAGGGATCGTGCGGAGCCATGTTGTCATCGAGGGGCAGCGCGATCACGCGGGCCGGTTCCCGCTGCGATTTGAGAAAGCGAATGATGTCGTCTTCGGCGTAGAGTTGGTCCGCACGGGGCGAAAAGCGCCAGTAGTGGCGCTCGACGCTCCAGAGGTCTAGCGCGACCACCGATAGGACCAGCCACCCGGCAAGTGCCGGCTTCAGCATTCTGCGTGCGACGCCGAGCAAAAGGCCGACGAGCGCCAACACGGCGATGGCTGATCGCCAGGCACCGACGACGACGTGGGACGCGTTGGCTTCGATCAACTCGGCACGGCCGGTACCGAGCAATGCCATCGCGAGGTCCGTGAACGCCCCAGCTGTTGCGAGAACGGCAACGCTCAGCGCGAACAGGCTCCAGGCAATTCCGTAACGGACCGTCCCCTTTCCGGCGAGGACCCTTTCGGTACCGAAGGCCGCCAGCATCGAGCAGGAGAACGCGCTGACGTACAGAATGGTGCTTGGCGCTCGGAAGAACGTCGAGCCCGGAACGACGGCGTAAACGAGTTGATAGAAGGGCGTATTCCCGCCCCACGCCCACAGCAGCGAGATGATCAGCGTCGTCAGCCAGAACCACGCATGTGACCGGTGCCGGTTGACGAGGCCACCACCGAAAGCGAACAGCGCCAGCACGAGCACCGTGGCGCCGATGTACTCGCTGTGCAAGTGAATACCGTTCCGGCCCCAGTAATGCTCCAGAATGCCCGAGAACTGGGGAAGGTACACATTGATCGTTTCCTCGAGGGGAAACGAGAAGCTGGTGGCGTAGTCGTAGCCCTTTCCGACGGCACGCGGAGAAAAGGGGACGTACTCCCGCACGGGGAGATATTGTATCGCCCCCATCAGTGCACCCAGCACCACGGCACCGAGTGCCAGTGCCAATTTCGGAAACGGATGCGGCCGAGCCGGGTCTCGACTGGGCGGAGCCGGCTCGGATGCGAGCCTCGACGGTCGCGTGGTGAGAAAGAGCGCGTAGGCGCCGCACACGAGGAGCATGTACTGCAGCACCTGCGGGTGCGGCGAAAGAACGGCCATGCCGACGATGAGCGAGAGCATTCCCCACGCGCCGCGCCGCCCATCTCGCAAGCCGCGCACGAGTGCCCAGAGGGCTGCCGGCAGGAGGGTGCTGACGAAAAGCTTTCCGTCGTGGCCAGGCGAGGCGTACGAGGCGACCGCACCGCTGAGCAGATAGGCAACCGCACCGACGCGGGCGCTCTGGAATTGGACATTTGCCGCACGCAGGAAACCGTACGTGAACACTCCGGCCAGCGTCATGTGCAGGACGAATCCCCACGTCATCGCGACGTCGGTCGGCAACAGCAGGCGAAGCAGAAACGTCGGATAAAAACTGTCCCCATGCATTGCTGCGACGTACGGCATACCGCCGAACAGATAGGGGTTCCAGAGCGGAACCCCGTGTCCATCGCGCAGGGAATTCGCGGCGAATTCGCGGAATGCGTAGCCCGCGATGTATTGATCAGAGTTCGGATTGACGAGGAACGCGCCCCCGAGTGCCGGCCAAGCCAGCAGCAGCGTCGCGAGCGCGCACACGCAGGTCGCCCAGATGAATGGGTGACGAGGTGCTGGAGGCGTCGCGTTCACCGTGTTGGGGCGAGCCATCAAGGAAACTGGAAGGATGAGCGGTGAGCGCATGCTGGACCTGCTCACTCCGAGTGGCGAAGCGCCGCGCGCTGCGACGCCGGGAGGGCGAGGAGGCTGACCAGCCCCGGCACCACTTCGAGGACGGTCAGCCATACCCGGGAGGTGACACCAAGAATGACCGCGTCCCCCTGCCCCGCTCCGACCCCCACCAGCAAGATGGTGAGCGCGGCCTCGCGGAAGCCGAGGCCCCCAGGGGAAAAGAGCACCAGGTAGCCGATCAGGTACGAGGCCGTGAACACTGCGATGAAGAGTGCCGGATCGCCACTGATACGCGGTGTGACCCCACGGGCAAACAGGGCAAATGCGACGCCGTATCCGATCCACGCTGCAGCATTCATGCTGGTGGCCAGCCAGAGGGTCCCGACCGAGAGGTGCTTGCTGGTCAGCGGCGTTCCGCGCTTCCGAGCCAGCCACGCGAGTAACGGCGGAAGCACCCGCGGCAGTGCGAGTACACCAACCATGAAGAGGCCGAAGGCGATGACCGCGCCCGTCCGGAACCCGGGGTAGACCGCCTCGAGGCCCTCGGCTCCCATGATCACCGCAACGCCGAAGCCAGCTCCAATGTTGAGCAACGTGCCCAACAACGCCGCGCCGGCCGCCGCGGCGCCCGACACGCCCTCGCGCGCCGCGAGAAGGCTCAGGGCGCCGACTGACCAGAACTTGCCAGGAATCCACCGCCCGAGGTTTGCGATCGTCCAGATGCGTACGGCCGTGAGGTAACCGAGTTCATCCCCCCAGCCGAGAAGCAGGAGCCGCCAGCTCTGTATGAGCATCGCGTAAACCGCGAGTACGAGCCCGCTCGCAGCGGCGATCCACGGCCACTCGATGCGGAGGTCGTGCGCCGATGCGCGCATCTCCGTCCACTGCGTCCACAATGCCCAGCCGACGAAAACACCGGTGATGAGCAGCAGGACGGATTTGAGCAAGGGTGGTCGCCAAAGGCGACGCGTGAGTCGGGGGGCGGGCGCACTCATGCCATCGCCTCTTGATAGTGGGCGAGGTAGCGCTCCGCGACCGCTTCCGGTGCGAATCGCGCCAGCATGTCTTGTCGTGCGCGAATCCCGAGCCGCTGCGCCGCGCCGGCATCCGCCAGGATCCGTGCGACCGCCTCGCCGAGCGCCGGCGTGTCACCCACGCGAACGAGCGTGCCGCCGTGCGCGGCCTGAACCACATCGACCAAGCCACCGTCTGCGTACGCGACGACCGGCGTGCCGCACAACTGCGCCTCCACGGCGACCAGCCCCAGTCCTTCCTGACGAGAGGGAATGGCCAGCACCGCGGCGCCCTGATAGAGCGGGACCAGCGCTGGCTGTGGCAGTGCCCTATACCAGCGGACACGATCCGTGAGGCCCAGCTGATCGCAGCGCGAGTGCAGCAGGTCACGATCGGGCCCGTCGCCGACGACCGTCAGTGTGGTCGGCGCATCGGGATGGCGCGCATCAAGTGCCCGCATCGCCGGCGAGGCCATCGCCTCGAGCAGATCGGCGAGCCCCTTCTGCCTATTGAGTCGACCGATGAACAGGACACCGCTCCGCGCCGTCGTCGAGGCGTCGGGAACATTGAAGTGCCGCGCGTCCACCGGCATCGGTGAAACTGCGATCGAGGTGTCGGGCGCAATACCGTGCGCGGTCTCCGCCAACCACCCTGACACCGCCGTGCAAACGGCGGCCTGCCCGAGTACGACGCGCATGAGCGGATGCGCCGGTGCGATCTTCTGGGCGAGGCGCACATCAGAGCCATGCATCGTGATCACGAGTGGCGGATCACCGGCGCGACGCGCGCGCCAGAGCGAAAGGGCAGCGGGAAACCACCAGTGCGCATGCACGACGTCGTACGGGTCGCCAACACGGGACGCTTCGTCGAGCTGTTCGCGCACGGCACGACGCAACGCGCGCAGCAGGCCGACCAACGCCATCGCACCGCCCCACGACGACATGACCTGCTCAGCCATATTCCCTACGTACGCGAGCGTCATGCGCGCGTCACGGGCGTATCGCACGCGCCGGATCCGAACCCCTTCAATCCGCTCATGGATGGGAAGCCCCACGGCTGCCGGGGCGAGGATGTCGACTCGTGCGCCTGCGGCCTGCAAGGCCACTCCAAGTCGCAATACAAACGACCCCGCTGCGTCACCCTCGTAGCGTGGTACATTGTGCGTGACGAAGAGAACGCGCATGGCGCGTGTCACTGGAGCGACGGCCGTCAGTGCGCGTCGCGATCGGCGCCGGCCACTGCGGCCGGCGTGAGGCCATCGATCTCCGCGTCCTGTTGTGCGGTCGCCAGATCGTCGAGTTCGCGCCGCAACTCACGTACCTCGGAGCGCTGCTGCGCAATCTGCTCGCCGAGGAGACCGGTGGCGAAGAACGTGGAGCCGAGCACGAGGGAGGTCTGAATAACGGTCCAGACCCATCGCTGGCCCTGGCCGGACGCGGCCAGCCACACGAGGGCGCCGAGGCCCGAGAGGACGCCGATCGCGAAGAGCGCCACGCCGAGCATGCCGAAGGCCAGCAGTGGCTTCTGCCCGAACTTGAGTTCAAACCACACGGCGAGCATGTCGAGCACGCCGACCGGAATGCGCGAGAGGCCAAACTTCGAGCGGCCGGAGTGGCGCGCGTAGAGCGGCACCGGGACTTCCGTGACGGTGAAGCCCTGCGCGGCCGCCATGACGATCATGTACCGATGGAAGTCGGGGCGCATCGGCAGCGCCGCCATGATTTCACGCCGGTACGCTTTCACGTTGTTGAGATCACGCACCGGCACGTGGAAGAGCGTGCGACTGAGTTTGTTGTAGATGCCTGAAACGAACGCCTTCTCGTACTTGCCCTGCTTATATCCCGTGACCATGTCCGAGTCACCTGCCAGAATCGGATT
>CANGXK010000167.1 GCA_947457715.1 Gemmatimonadota bacterium | reverse complement strand
CGCGGCAAGTTCGTGCTGGTCCCGTCGAAACCAAGGTTGGCCGTCGGCACCCAAGGCACACGCGGATCAGCCGGCGTGACGAGGTAGTCGATACCGTTCGTGCCTTCCTTCGTGGTCACCACGTATCGCGTGCCGGCATTGTACATCGCCGTCCAAAGGCCGTTGGTCTGACGACCGGTGGCGATCGAGTGGCTGAGCACGTGCTTGTAGCTCGTGGCCACGCCGCTCACCGCCGCGGCTGCCTGGGCGAACTGCCCCTGGTTGAGCAACACGCGCGCCTTGCCGATCGACGCCAAGCTGCGGTAGTTCGTGCCCGTGGCGTTCGCGAGTGCGCTATCCATCGACGCGCCGGCACGGGTATAGACCTGCGCCGTCGTCTGCGGGCTGCCATACTCGAAGTCACCGTTCGCACCGACCTTGCTGAACGGCACGCCGGAACACCAGCCCTCACCGAACGCCGTCTCGGTAAAGCCGCGAATGGCGTACATCTCACTGAGAGAGTCTTTCGCGGCTGCGGTCGTCGGCTTGATCGCGATCCACTTCTCGATGGCCGATGCGAGACTGGCGCGTGCCAGTTGCAGTTGGACGTAGGGCGTTTGCACGGCACCACCGAGTACTTCACTCGAGTTGCGTCCGTCCGTGTTGTACCGGTCGGCGAAGGTATCCGTGGTGTTGAGCTCATCGCCCAGGTTTCCAGAGACGACAACGAATCCGTCCTGGGTACCGGAGTACGACACGATGAAGTCCTGCATGGCGCCGTTTCGCAGCGTGGTCACACCAAGGCTGCCACCAATGGCTTCCTCGGCGATCACGTCAGGCGTAGGAACCGAGAGAAGGTCCGAGCTGCACCCGGCCACCGCAAACACGGCAGCCATGGCGCCCACTGGACGGATCACCCGGCGTGCGGAATTGAAGAATCGCATGGATGTGGGTCGTCTCAGAAGGAGAAGTTCATGCGCAGCGTCATGATGCGCAGCGGCGGCGTGGAGAAGTACTCCTCGTTACCGCGATCGTCGTTGTTGGACTGGGCCGCTTCCGGATCGACGCCGGTGTAGTCCGTGATCACGCCGAGGTTACGGCCGGTGAGCACCACGCTCCAGCGCGAGGCGCGGACGGCGTTGGCCCACTTGGTCGGCATTTCGTACGCCACCGAGAGTTCGCGGAAGCGCGTGAACGAGCCGTTCTCGAACATGCCCGTGTACACCGCCTGCGACGTGGCCAGCGCGTTGGCCTGTTCCTGCAGCGAGGCGCTCTTGTCGTAGCGGCCGCGGCAGGTCACGCCGTTCATGCACTGGTGACGCAGGGTGTTGTTGAACTTCCGGAAGCCCCACTTGCTGTCGACCTGACCGGACACCTTGAGCTTCTTGTTGAACAGCTCGAGCGTCGGCGAGAACGCGACTTCACGCGTCGGGAACGTGTTGCCCTGGTAGACCGCCGTGTCGCTGAACGTCAGCTCGCTGAGGGCCTTGTTCGAATTGAACGTGATGATGCCGTCGCCGTTCTTGTCATCGAAGCTGATGTTCTTGTCCCACAATCCGAACAACGGGTAGCCCGGACGATTCTGCTGCGTATTGCGATTGCCGGAGGCGATCGACGACACGCCTTCGCCCAGCTTCGTCATGCGGTTCTTGTTTGTGGAGCCCGTGAACGCGAACGAGAGCGCCGCGGCCTCGCCGTCGATCACGCGCTGGTTCCACGTGAACTCGACACCCGAGTTCTTGATGTTGCCGATGTTCACGAACTGCGTGGTGAGGCCGGACAGCGACGGCGCGATCTGCCGCTGAATGAGGGCGTCCGTCGTGCTCTTGCTGTACGACGTCACTTCGACGTTCGTGCGGCCCGAGAACATGGCCAGGTCGAAACCGTACTCGGTCTCGGCCGAGTATTCCGGCTTGAGGTTGGCGTTACCGAGCGACCCGATCGACGCGGCCGGGGCATCGCCACTGGCCGTGGTGAGCGGACCCGCCGAGTAGAAGCGAACCGCAGCCGTGGCACCCGGAATCTGACCGGACGCGCCGTACGTGCCGCGCAAGCGCAGCGAGTTCACGAACTCCGGGAGCGGGAGGAACGTCTCGTCGGAGATGAGCCACGACGCGCCGAGCTTCGGATAGTACACGGCGCGCGTGTTGGCGCCGAACGCGCTGGCGGCGTCGCGACGCATGCCACCCGTGATGAACAAGCGATCGCGCAGGGCGATCTGCTGCTCCACGTAGTAGCCGAGGGTGCGGCGCTCGTTGAACGTCTGCGTGCTGCTGCGCGTGGCGGCAGACGACACCGTCACACCGCCCGGCGGCAGGCCGATGCCAGTACCGGCGGTCGCGCCCACGGCATTGCGGATATACTGCATACCGATGCTCGTGGTCGACTTCATCCAATCGGTCAGCTGGAACGTGCCGGTGGCACCGTAGTCGGCAGTCTGCTGATTGATGTCCACGCGCTGGCTCGTGATGTTGCCCTGGCGCGTGGTGCCGGTGTTCGGGCCTTCACCAACCTTCGCGATGAAGAGGTCGTTGCGGTCGGTGTAGTCGGAACCGATCGCGGCACGCGTGGAAAGCCACGTGGTCGGCGTCCACTGCGCGGACACGCTGTTGATGAAGCGGTTGAGCCCCTGCTTGGTGGTCTGCGACAACACGTCGCCCAGCATGAAGGCGCGATAGCCACGGAGCGAATCGCCCTGCGCATCGAGCAGGTCGGCGCGCCACGGTCCACCGAGCGCCAGCACCATGAGCCCGTTGCCGTTGTCTTCGTTCTGCGGCAAACGCAGGTCGCTGTTCACGTAGCCCGAGGACGCCTGCACGAACAGGTTCTTGCGAAGCTCGGCGTTCACATTCGCCCGGAAGCTGTTACGCGCCAGCGCATTCGGACGCACGATGTCCGAGGGCAGCTCGGTCACGCCACGACGCGCCTTGAGACGCGCGATTTCGTTGTCGGGAAGCTTGTAGATGCCCGTTTCGCCTTCGGTCTGACCCGACACGAAGAACTGCACCTTATCGTTACCGCCCGACGCCTGCAGGTTGTACTGACGACGGCTACCGTCGCCGATCGGGCTGAGGCTCGGATCGTTCAGGATGTTGCCATGCGAGAGCGAATCCACCGACGTACACGTACCGAGGGACACGGCGGTCAGCAAGCAGGGCACGGCCCGGCTGGGCGAGGCGGCCGTACGGCCCCACAGCTGCCACAGATCGGGATAGACGGCCGTGTTTTCGATCTTGCCGTTCTCGACACTGAGGCTGTAGCTCGTCTTGCCCGACTTACCGCGCTTGGTCGTGATGACGACCACGCCGTTCGCCGCTTCGGTGCCGTACAGCGTGGCGGCCGACGGACCCTTCACGATTTCGATGGTCTCGATTTCGGAGGGGTTGATGTCGTCCAGACGCGACGGACCCGAACCACCGACGCCGAGGGCGTTGTTCGTGGTCGACGTGGCGCGCACACCGTCGATGACGACGATGGGATCGTTCGACAGCGAGAACGAGTTCTGGCCGCGGATACGGATACGCGAGCCGGTACCCGTGGCGCCGGTCTGCACGACCTGCACGCTGGAGGTACGACCCGAGAGGAGGCTGCCCATGTTGGACACGGGGAGCTCGGCGATCTTTTCGGCGACGTTGATCTGCGCCGTGGCGTTCGCCAGTTCGACCTTCCGCTGCTGACCGGTCACCGTGGTGACGACGGCGGCGAGCGAGAAGGCGGCCTGCTTGATCTGCACGTCGGCGACCACCGGCGTGGCGCCGACCGTCACCGTGATCTTCTGCGCTTCATAGCCGATGCGATTCACGTCGAGCGTGACCGCACCCGTCGTGGTGACGCGAAGCGTGTACCGACCGTTATCGGCGGTGAGGGTACCGTTCTGCGTACCGGCAACCAGCACGCGCACCTGCGACACCGGGTTGCCGGTGGCGGCATCAGTGACGCGTCCGGAAATGGTGCCGCCGGCGGCCTGTGCTTCAGCACGCGGCGCCGCAGTCAAGGAAGCGCCGAACAGCCCTGCGAGCAGGGCGAGTCGTGCGCATGCAGCGGCCAGTGGGCGGCGATAAACGGAATGATGTGGCGAGCGGATTCGCTCGCCACGATCAGTCGCGACGGGTCCGAACAATCGCATCTCGTGACTCCCTCAGAGAGCTGGATCACTCAACGGCCACCCAGTGTGGCCGAACATGGCCACGGCCAACAGCCATCGCACGCCGGACGGCGGGCGATCCAGTTGGCCATGCCACTACGGTGCACGGGTGTCGAAACACCCGGTTGGCGCGGGAGGAACGGGCGGACGCTGCGAGGATCGCGCATCGAACCCGGGTGCGTGACAGGCACGCGGTAGGCAACTTCAGGGACGACCAGCGGTGCTAACCGAGACAACAGCCCGAGCCGACAATCCGTCACCGGAGGCTGCGGCAACCGGCCGCACGGCCGGCAGACTGGTATAGGACTGTTACGATCGGACCGCGAGAGGGTACGGCGCGGCACACCCGCTGTCAATATCGAACGCGCTTAAGCACTGACCGAATGGAACATTCGTCGACCCGCCGACGGACGAAGCGTCCGCCGACAGGGACGACGGGATTTACGGCTTCTACGGAGCCGACGGAGGCGGGACCGGCAGTTCGAACTTGAGCGCCGACATCGTCGCTGAATCGGACACCAGCGCCGTCTCCCCGGCCGGCAAGCCATTCAGCTTCAGGATGTGAACCACCGAGTGCAGGTACTGCTCAGGGGTCAGCGTGCCCGGCCCGTCGTCGGGCATGGTGGTACGAATCTGTTCATACAACTCGAAAAGCGGGCGCCCGACCCACTTGGTGCGGAAGTCGGCGCTCGTCACATCCTTCGTCTCGTGGCAGCCGGCGCAGGTGGCGGCCCACACCTTCGCCCCCTCTGCGGCTTGCGCTTCGGTATACAACTTGGCGCTGTCTGCCACGAACATCGCCGCGTTGAGCGGAGTGTTGGCACGCGGACGCTGAGCGGACATCCGGCTGCCACCGAATACGCTGGCGACCACCACGGTCGCGAGGAAGACACTGGGGAGGTAGTTGCTGATCGTCATGGGCAGTGAACGTGTGTTGCGGACCGGACGCTGACAAGAGGTGATTTCCGAGGCATCTCGTGACCCTTTCGTGAAAAACGGATTGCGATTGTGCGGGGCCGTAGTCATTTTCGCCTCATGACGCTTACCCCGCCTGCTTTAGAACGTTTGGATTCCACCGAAGATCCCTCCGCCCTCCCCCGGCGAGATTTTCTCCGGATCGCCGGCGTCGGTGCCGGCGCGCTCCTTACCTCCGGTTGCGCGACCGCCGGTGCCTTTGCCGCCGCCGCCCCGGTGCGCGGCATCCAGAGCGGCCGGGCGAAAGACACCGGTGTCGGCCACGTGGTCGTCATCGGCGCCGGCGCCTGGGGCGGCTGGACCGCCTACCATCTGCGCCAGCGCGGTGCCCGCGTTACGCTCATCGACGCCTACGGGCCCGGCAACTCCCGCTCCACCAGCGGCGATGAGACCCGCGGCATCCGCTCGTCGTACGGCGACCGCGCGACCGGTGAACTCTGGACACCGTGGGCGAGATCGGCGATCGAGCGTTGGAAGCTGTTCGAGCAGGAATGGGCCCCGGTCTTCCGCACGTCCTATTTCCACCAGACCGGCGACGTCATCATGCGCGCCACCGAAGAGCCCTTCATCAAGAAGACGCTCGAACTGTGGAAGACGAACAACGTGCCGCACGAGGTGCTGAAGGGCGACGAGCTGCGAAAGCGCTACCCGGTCATCAAGGCCGACGACATCACGATCGCCATCACCGAACCCGATGCCGGCGTCGTGCGCTGTCGCGCCGCCACGCAGGCCGTCGCCGCCGTCGGCGGCAAGATGGGCGTGAAGCTGGTCATCAGTCGCGTACGCCCCGGCCCGATCATCAACGGGTCCATGGACGGCGTCATCCTCGAAGACGGCACGACCGTGCGCGGCGATGCCTACGTGTTCGCCTGCGGCCCGTGGCTGCGGAAGCTCTTTCCCTACCTCGAAAACCGCATGCGCGTCCCCATTGGCGTCGCCTGCTACTTCGGCGTCCCCGCCGGGGATTCCCGTTTCACGTTTCCGAATCTGCCCAGTTTCAACTTCCCGGGCGTCACCGGCTGGCCGGTGCTCCCCGTGGACAGCCGCGGATTCCGCGTGCGCGGCGCCATCGCGCCGGCCGCCCCCGCCGCGGGCGCGACGGCCGCCCCGCCGCCAACGACGCCGGCCGT
>CANGXK010000166.1 GCA_947457715.1 Gemmatimonadota bacterium | reverse complement strand
CACGCCGCCGGTCTTGGGATCCAGTGCAACGACCGCCCCACGCAACGAATCGCCGAAGTACTCATGCGCGTACCGCTGCAAATCGAGATCGATGTTCGTACGCAGCGCCGGTGGCGCCTGCGGCTGCTCTTCCGGTCTCACGCCGGCGTCGCGCACGACACGATTGCGCGCGTCGACCTCTACGAATCGGCGACCTTCCTTCCCGCGCAACTGCGCCTCGTACTGCAGTTCGAGACCGGTCTTTCCAATCTGTTGTCCCGCCTTGTAGCTCTCGTACTTCGGTTTGGACAGATCTTCTTCCGCAATTTCGCCCGTGTAGCCGATCAACGCGGCCATGGCCGCGCCATCGGGATAGTACCGCTTCGGCGAACTCTGAATGATCAGCCCCGGGAACTCGACACGCCGCTCTTCGAGCACCGACACGACCTGAAAGGACGCATCGTTGAAGATCACGGCCGGCCGCATGCTAGCGCGACGGAAACGTCGCACCGCGAGTTCCTGCTGTGCTGGACTGATCTGAATCACCTTCGACAGCGTGGTCAACGCCGATCGCAGTGAATCTTCCGTCGGACTCAGGATCGACACCGAATATCCCGGAAGATTCTCGGCGATGACTTCGCCATGACGGTCGTAGATCGTGCCGCGGGCGCCGGGCAGCGGGACTTCGCGCAACCGGTTGCTCTCCGACTGCAGCACATATTCCGCGTTGTGCAGCACCTGCGCGCGGAAGAACGCGCCACCGAGCGCCAGAAAGGCGGCAAACAGCAATGTGCGCGCGAGCCGCGCACGGCGAAGGATCGCGTTCGGATGGAAGCTCACGATGTCAGGCGGTGTGCGGTCGATACAACGGACGAAACACCGTGAGCAACAACACCGCCGACAGCGCAGTCATCGCGGCCGACACCGGCGACCAGATGACCAGCGTCACCACCGGCGATGCCCCCGAGGCGCCGCCGGTCAGCAGCGTCACCGCAATGTCGACCAGCCACTTGCCGCCGAAGACAAATAGTCCGGTGAGCGCGACGTGATCGGCGAAGAATACGGCCTTGAGCCACGAGGCAGCGAACGCCACGAGCGTCAGCACGAGCGCTGCGGTACCGAACGATCCAGGTGCGAGTGCATCGATCGCCAGCCCGGTCAGAAAGCCCGTGAGCGCGGCCAGGCCGGGTCGCATGCGTACCGCCGAAAACAGGATGGCGATGACAATGAAATCAACGTTGGCGCGTCCGCTGAACAACGGACGCACGGCGAAGTGCGCCATGAGCAGAAGCGCAAAGCCCAGCCAGGCGCGCAAGGCGCTGCCGATTCCCGGCGTCTGCTGCTGGTGGCGATTCATGTGCTGCTCCCCCTCGTCGGCATCACTGCCGCGCCGCCGGCGGCGGACCGGTACGCGGTACTGGCGTCGGCACGACGACACGCGACTTCGTGGTGTCCACGCGCGCACGCGCCGCACGAGCGGCACGCTCTCGCAGCCGCACACTGTCAGCGCGCGCGCTATCGGCCGCCGTCCCACGCCCAGCGGCGACAAGTGCCAGCGTCGAATCCGCCAGCGTATCGGCCGCGGCATCGAGTGCGGCGCGGCGCGCGGCCAACTCGTCGAGCGCCGCCGCCCTCGCCAGCGAATCACCAGCGGCCGCCACCGCACGCGCAGCACTGTCGGCCGCGCTCACCGTCGTCCAGACGCCGTTCACACCACGCTGTGTGCGCGACGGCAACAGCACGAGGACTGGCCCGATGGCCTCAGGCAGCACCGACGGCTTGAGCAGATAGGTGCGCGCCCATTTTTCTGGCGTGGAGAGTTCCCCAAGCACGGTACCAACGGGAATGCCACGCGGATACGTAGCGCCGAGTCCAGAGCTCACGATCAGCGTGCCCGGCTCAAGCGTCGCGCGGAACGGCACCCCGCGCATCTCGAGCAACCACCGCTCCGCGCCCGCGCCGAGATGCGGCTGTACGATGCCGAACGCGCCCTCGTCAACACTCATTGCGCTGACGCGAAAGTCCGGATGGGCCCATGTGATCGCGAAACTCGTGGCCCGGTCCACACTCTGCACCATACCAACGAGCCCATCCGCCGTGACGACGGGCAGGAAGGGCTGCACGCCGGCATCCGATCCGGTAGCCAAGGCAAGCGTGAATTCATCGCCGGTGCCGCGCGCCGGCAGCAACTCGGCCGGCACAAACCCATCCTGTAGTCGCGCCGAAAGTCCGAGCAACTTGCGCAACGTGAGGTTCTCGTCGGCGACCGCTTTCACCTGAAACGCCTGCGTGGCCACCTGTCCACGCGCGACCAGCACATCGTGGCGTGCGAGGATGGCCGCGCGCGCCGAGGATGCCCGCCCTTCGAGCGAGACGAGCGGCGACAGCACGCTCGTGCGCAATGTCGCGGCGATCCCCTCCCGCGTGCGTCGTGGGAGGATCAGGGAAAAAACAGCCAACACGACACACACCAGCGCAAAGCCGGTGTCGAGTCGCCCATCGGATCGGACGTTTCGGGCCACCGCGCGATCAGGTCGTAAGGACGGACCAGTACTTCTCCTCGTCATCGAGGATCTTGCCGGTTCCGCGCACGACGCATGTGAGCGGATCCTCATCCACGTGAATCGGCAAACCGGTTTCCTGACTGAGCAGCACATCGAGCCCGCGGATCAGCGCGCCGCCCCCCGTCATCACGATACCGCGATCGACGATATCGGACGCGAGTTCCGGCGGCGTGATTTCCAGCGCACGACGCACGGCGTCGACGATCTGCTGAATCGGCTCTTGAATGGCTTCGCGGATTTCGCTGGAATGCACGCGCACCGTTTTCGGAATACCGGATACGAGATCGCGTCCCTTCACTTCCATCTCGCGTTCATCGCCCACCGGATACGCCGAGCCAATCTGAATCTTGATTTGCTCCGCCGTCGGTTCGCCGATCAGCAGATTGTAGTTCTTACGCATGAACTGCACGATACTGATGTCGAGCTCGTCGCCGCCGGTGCGAATGGAGGTGTCGCTCACGATACCGGAGAGCGCGATGACGGCAATCTCCGTGGTGCCGCCACCGATGTCGATCACCATGTTGCCGGTGGGCGATTCAACCGGCAGGCCAACACCGATGGCGGCAGCCATCGGCTCCGTCACCATGAAGACTTCCTTCGCGCCGGCACCAAGCGCTGAGTCGCGCACGGCGCGCTTCTCCACTTCGGTGATCCCCGACGGCACGCAGACGATGACACGTGGCTTCACCTTGAAGACATGCTTGTCGATCACGAGCGTGAGGAAGTAGCGCAGCATCTTTTCGGTGACATCGAAGTCGGCGATCACGCCGTCCTTCATGGGCCGGACGGCCATGATGCCATCGGGCGTGCGACCGAGCATACGCTTCGCTTCTAGGCCGACGCCCTTGAGCTTCTTGGTCTCGCGATCGAGCGCGACGACCGAGGGCTCGTTCAGCACGATTCCCTCGCCCTTCACGTAAATCAGGGTGTTGGCGGTGCCGAGGTCGACGGCGATGGCATTCGCCGGGAAGAACGAGTTGGACTTATTGAAGGGCCAGAACATCCAGATATGTGCTCGACGGCGCGGGGCGCCGGGAAAGGGCATGCTGCGGCAGCAGTAGTCGGTAAGGTACGTGTGCATCGGAGCAGTTACAAGCTGTTGCGGCAGCGTGACCTAGCCCACGTTATGGGATCCGGGACGGAAACGACAAGAGGCCACCGGACACTGGTCCCGGTGGCCTCCGATGGTCCCACTGGTCGCCTTACACGACGAACGTCGCCGGGTCCGTGAACGCCATACCGAAGGCATCAGAGACGCCCTGATACGTGAGTTGACCGTCGGTCATGTTAAGCCCCCTGAGGAGCGCCCCATTCTCGCGGAGCGCCTTCTTCCAGCCCTTATTGGCCAGCAGCAGAGTATATGGAAGCGTCGCGTTGGTGAGCGCCAGCGTCGACGTGCGCGGCACCGCCCCCGGCATGTTCGCGACCCCGTAATGGATGATTCCATCCACGGTATACGTCGGGTTCTCGTGGGTGGTCGGATGGATCGTCTCGACACAGCCGCCCTGATCGACGGCCACGTCGACGATCACGGCGCCCGGACGCATGCGGGCCAGGTCTTCCCGGCGCACCAGCTTGGGCGCCTTGGCCCCGGGGATGAGCACGCCGCCGATCACCAGATCACAGGTGCTGATCTGCTCGAGGATGTTGTGACGGTTCGAGTGCACGAGTTGCACATTGGCCGGCATGACGTCCGAGAGGTAGCGCAAGCGCTCCAGCGACAGGTCGAGCACGACCACCTTGGCCCCCAGTCCAGCGGCCATCTTGGCGGCATTCACCCCCACGATGCCGCCACCGAGAATCACCACCTTGGCAGGCGCCACGCCCGGGACGCCGCCCAGGAGCACGCCACGGCCACCGTAGAGCTTCTCGAGGTACTTCGCACCCTCCTGAACCGCCATCCGGCCCGCCACTTCCGACATCGGGATCAGCAGCGGCAGATCCCGGTTGGGCAGCTCGACCGTCTCGTAGGCGATGCACGTGGCGCCGCTGGCCAGATGTGCATTGGTAAGCTTCTCGTCCGCCGCGAAGTGGAAGTAGGTAAAGAGCGTCAGATCGCGACGCAGGAAGCCCCACTCCTTCTCGATCGGCTCCTTCACCTTCAACAGCAGTTCCGCCTTGCCCCACGCCGTCGCGGCGTCGGGAACGATCTCGGCGCCAACGGCGCGATAGGCGTCGTCATCGAAGCCGCTGCCAATGCCGGCGCCCGTTTCGATGAACACCTGATGGCCAGACGCCGTCAGCGCTTCCGCGCCGGCGGGGACGAGGGCCACCCGGTTTTCGTTGGTCTTGATCTCTTTGGGTACACCGATGCGCATGGTCGCGATTTCCGGTAAAGGTGAGACGTCAGCGAACGGCCTTTGGGCCGAGGCTGACGAGAATCTGTCGATCGGGATCGAAGAACTCGCGCGCGACGTCACGCACGATGTCTAGGTCGATGGCATCCACGAGCGCCTTGAGCTCGTCGATACTGCGGTACGGTTCTCCGTACAACGCCGTGAGCGCCGCCCGATACATGCGCGACGACACACCTTCCATGGACAAGACCAGCTGTCCACGCAACTGCCGCTTGCCGGCGGCGAGGTCGGCCTCAGAGAGACCATTTATCGCCACGTCGCGCAGCACGTCGCGAACGGCATCCAGAGCTTCCTGCGCCGTTTCCGGCGCACTGGCGAGGTACACGCCGTGCGCACCGGTGTCGGCGTATGAGCTGCTGAAGGTCTGCACGCTGTACGCAAGCCCCAACTCTTCGCGCACTTTCTGAAACAGGCGCGAGCTCATGCCACCGCCAATAAGCATGTCGAGCAGCGCGAAGGCATACCGACGCGAGTCGCCGAAGGCGATGCCCTGCCCGCCCAGCACGATGTGCGTCTGCGCGATGTCCTTGCGCGATACGTGCTCGGCGTGCGGACCGGCCGCTTCCACGGGATCGAGGGGGAACGGCGTCATGTCGCCGCGCGCGCGGGTGCTCCATCCGGTGCGCTGCAGCACCTCGAGCAGCTGATCGTGCTCCACGCGACCCGAGGCCGCGACGACCAAGCGGCCGGGATGGTAGGCGCGCTCGTGCAACTCGTGTAGATCGGCCACCGAGAGCGCCTTCACCGTGGCGCGGGTGCCGAGGATCGGGAAACCGTGCGGATGATCGCCCCAGACGGCCCGATTGTGCACGTCGAAGATGATGTCGTCCGGCGTGTCGTCGACCATGCTGATCTCCTCGAGAATCACCTTCCGCTCGAGGGCCAGATCGGCCTGACGCAACAACGGCTCGAAGATCAACTCCCCGATGACCGATGCGGCGTCGGGAAGATGTTCGTCAAGTACGCGGGCCTGGTACGACGTGTGTTCACGCTCGGTGTACGCGTCAAGCGAACCGCCCAGCGTTTCGAGGGCGAGCGCGATCTGCTGGGCACTGCGCGTGCGCGTGCCCTTGAACACCATGTGTTCGAGCAGATGAGACACCCCCATCTGTTCGGGTCGTTCATGCAGCGTTGCGGCGCGGACCCATGCCCCGAAAGCAACCGACCGCGCTCCCGGAACGGATTCCGAGAGCACGGTCAGTCCATTGGGCAGATCCGTGCGATGCAACGTAGGCGCTGGCGCGGCCGACGTGTTAGCGCCGATCGCGACCGCCACCACCGCTCCGTCCACCGCTGCGACCGCCACGATCGCCGCTGTCTTCACGACGCGGCGGGCGCTCGCCCGGCGTTTCTT
>CANGXK010000165.1 GCA_947457715.1 Gemmatimonadota bacterium | reverse complement strand
GCCGTGAGGCCGCCCTTGTTGCCGATGAGATCACCATACGTCGGGCCGCGGCTGTTGAAGCCCGTCTGCGGCGGCGGCGCGGAATCACGCTTCACCGGCGCGCCGGCAGCAGCCGGCGCCCTTGAACCCGCCGTCGCGGCCGGGGCTGGAGCGGCAGGGGCAGACGCCGCAGGAGCCGGCGCCGCGACCGCGACCGCAACGCGCGGCGTGGTCGGCACAGCCGCACCCGCACCACCCACACCACCAGGACCCGCCGCGGCCACCGTCGGCGCCGCGTCGGCCGCCTTCATGGCCGCCACGCGACGTCCACGCTGCACCAGCATCGCACGCTCCGCCTTTTCCTTGGCGGAGATGTCTTCGATCTTCGACGCGAGTTCGAGATTCGCGCCACGCTTGATGAGAATGTCGAGCGCCGCCAGACGGTTGGCCGAGGCCGCCCACATGAGCGGCGTCTGTCCCCACGCGCCTTCACGGGTGTCCACCGGCGCCCCCTTGTCGAGCAGCGCCGTCACCGTAGCCGGCTCGCCGTTCGACGCCGCAAAGTGCAGCGCCGACACCGCCCCCGTGGTCGTGAGCGCGTTCACGTTGGCGCCGGCCGCGAGCAGCGCCTTCACGGCGGCCGAGCGACCGTTGCGTGCCGCCAGATGCAACGGGGTGTAGTTCCCGTTGCGCGTCACCGCATCGACGCGCGCGCCGGCGTACATCAACATCTGCGCGCCGCCCGCATCACCACGTTGCGCCGCCCAGTGCAGCGCCGTCATGCCGTCGGGCTGCGCCGCGTTCACGTCGAGCCCCTGCTTGATCAGCTGCCGCACGCGCGAGCTGTCGCCGCGCATGACGGCATCGGCCACCGGCGATTCGTCGGCCGGCGTACGCGCCCCGCTCAGCGCCAACGAGGCACCGAACAACGACGCGACCACGGCCAACCGATAGCGCGAACGACGCGCGACGCTGGGTTCGGCCTTCGGCGATCCGGACTCAGGCATAGGAGTTCAGGTTGAGGGCACCCGTGGCGTCACCGAACTTGGTCTGATCGTTCAGGCCGAGCGTGTGCATCATGCTGAGCATCGCGTTCGCCATCGGCGTGCCGTCCGGCGCCTTGATGTGCAGGTTGCCGGCGAGCTGGCCTTCGGCCTTGCCCAGCAGGATGAGCGGGCAGCGGCGATGGTTGTGCAGGTTCGAGTCACCCATCGGCGAGCCGTAGATGATCATCGTCTTGTCGAGCATGTTGCCGTCGCTCTCCTGAATGCCCTTGAGCTTGTCCAGGAAGTACGGCAGCATCGAGACGTGGTACTTGTTGATCATGTTGAAGTCCTTCACGCCGCGATCGGTGCCGCCATGGTGCGACGCCGGGTGGAACGGCTTGTCGGTGCCGCTCTCCGGGTACGTCCGGCTGGAACCGTCACGACCCATCTTGAACGAGAACACGCGTGTGATGTCGGCCGCGAACGCGAGCGCCTGAATGTCGAACATCAGCTTCACATGCTCGGCGAACGAATCGGGCACGCCGGCCGGCGCTTCCGGCAGCTCGCGCGGGTCGCCGCTCTGGTTGCGGGCTTCTACGCGCTGAATGCGGCGCTCGACTTCGCGGATGTCCTCGAGGTACTTGTCGAGGCGATGGCGGTCGTCGGGACCGAGATTCACCTTGAGTGACGACATCTCACCCGACACGAAGTCGAGGATGCTGCGGCGCGTACGACGACGCTCGGCGCGCTCGGCGCTCGTGCCACCGACGCCGAACAGCTTCTCGAATGCCACGCGCGGATCGCGAATGACCGGCAGCGGCTCGGTGGGCGACGACCAGCTGATGGAGTCGGTGTACACGCAGGCGTAGCCGTACGCGCAACCGCCCGCCTGGTCGACGTTCTCGATGCAGAGCTGCATGGAGGGGATCGGCGTGTCCTGACCGAACCGCTTCGCGTAGAGCTGATCGAGCGACGTGCCGACCTTCACATCCGAGCCTTCCGTCTGCTTGGCGTGCGCCTGCGTCAGGAACGTGGCGCTGGACCGGAAGTGGTCACCGCCGATTTCGTTCGGCGACGACGGCTCCGCTTCGCGCACGTCGGTGTTGCTGATGATCGTGAGGTAGTCACGATAGTTCTCGAGCGACGACATGGCCGTCGGCGAGAGATCGAACTGTTTACCGGCCGCTGCGGGCGACCAGAGGTTGAGCTTCGCGCCGAGTTCGTTGCAGCCAGCCGCGCCGTGCACCATCTCGATGGCCACCAGGCGAGGCGCCTTGTTGGCCAGGATGCGCGAGCCACGACCGGTCGGAATCATCGCGTCGAGATACGGCAACGCGATGGTGGCACTGAGGTTCTGCAGGAACTGCCGGCGGGGCATCGCCTTGCCGCTGAGAAAATACATGGTGTGGCGTCTCCGGTATCGTGAACGGGTGTGCTAATCGAGTTCGAAAAGTTCTACGAATGAGTTCAGCGAACGCCGGGCGCGCTGGCGCCCTTCGTTCCCGAGTCAGCCTGCTCCATCACTTTCTTCAGTCGGAACGCGTCGCTCTTCACGACACCGACAATGAAGTCCTGCATGCGATAGTTGTTCGCCTTCACCTGCGCTTCGATCTTCCGGACGGCCGGATGATCGTAGTACTCCACGCGACGGCCGAGGGCATACGCCATAAGGTTCTGGGTGAAGTTGCGCACCAACGGCGTGGGCCGCTTCAGGAGCGCCTTCTGCAGTTCCAGCGCATTGGTGATCTTCGTGCCGTCGTAGAAGTCGCCACGGGTATCGAGCGGCGTGCCGTTCTCACGGATGCGCCACTGCCCATTCACATCGAAGTTGTCCATGGCCAGGCCGATGGGATCGATGAACACGTGACACGACCGGCAGCTCGGATTGGCGCGGTGCTCTTCCATACGCTCGCGCGTCGTGAGCAGCCGGCCTTCCTTGCTGTCTCCGGTCTTCTCGAGATCCGGCACGTTCGGCGGCGGCGCGGGCGGCGGCGTGCCCATGAGCACTTCCATCACCCACTTGCCACGCAGCACCGGGGAGGTGCGGTTGGCATGCGACGTGAGCGTGAGGACGCTGCCGTGCCCGAAAATACCGACACGGCCGGAACTGGCCGGGTACTGCACGCGGCGGAACTCGGTGCCGACCACGCCCGGGATGCCGTAGTGCTTCGCCAGCCCCTCGTTCACGTACGTCCAGTTGGCCGTGTACAGATCGAGGAAGCTGCGGTTCTCCCGCACGAGATGATCGAAGAACATCTCGGTTTCCTGCACCATGTCCGACGCCAGCTGCTCGCGATAGTCAGGATACTGCAGCGCGTCGGGATGCACCTTCTCGATGTCCGACAACCGTAGCCACTGCGCCGCGAAGCGCGTGGACAGGGCGCTGCTGCGCTTGTCAGCGAGCATGCGCTTGGTCTGCGCGATCAGCACCGTTGTGTCGGTGAGGAGGCCGCGACGACCCAGCGACACCAGCTGCGAGTCGGGCGGAGCGCCCCACACGAAGAACGACAGACGCGACGCCAGGTCGAGACCGTTCACCGCCACGCGCGAGCCCGGCTTGGACACGGCCGGCATCTCTTCCACGCGGAAGATGAAGTGCGGGCTGGCCAGCAGTGCTTCGACGGCGGTGCGGACACCGAGTTCGAAGCCACCGTCCTTGGCGCCGGCGTCATAGAAGGTAAGCAGTCCCTTGAGGTCATTCGGCGCCAGCGGGCGACGATACGCCTGCGCGCCCAGCCGCGTCATGATCTTCTCGGCGCACGGCCGCGCCTCGGCCGGCGCCAACGGACGGCAGCTGAAAATGCGACGACGGCTCGGCGTATCCGACACCCCGGTCGGATTGAACGGGCCCGTGACGGCGAACATCTGCACGTGCGACTGCGTGGTGATACCGGCCTGCGAACCGATCTGCGTGTCGGCGATGCTGTGACCAATGGGCGCGATGTTGTCATTCACCGGACCTTCGAAGGTGCGGATGAATGCGGCCGTGATGCGCTGCGGTCCGGCGCGCACCGAGATCGGCTTGGTGCGGATCTCCATACCGTTCGGGTCGGCCTGCGACATGCCGCGGTCGACCTCGAGCACGGCCATGCGCTCGCCGTTCACCGAGATCTCGATCTTCTCATCGAACGGCGCGGCGGAGCCGAACAGCTGGCCCGTGGGAATCGCGTGCAGCGTGATCGTGAAGACGTACTCGCCATCGGCGGGGAACGTGTGCGTCACCGACGTGCCGCCGCGCGTACCGGCCGGGGCGCCTTCCACCGGATCGACCTGCGACGCCAGACGGGCAATCTTGTAGCTCGACGTGGACAGGCTGGCCTTCGGATCCCCCACCGCCAGGCGGCTGATTTCGCTGGCCGCGTCGAGGTAGGAGTCGAGCAGCGTGGCCGACGGCATCTGCACATCGGCGATGTTGTCGAAGTTGGCGCTCTTGGTGTCGAGCGGCAGCCACGATTCGGCCTTGATGTCGACGCCGAGGAGGTCCTTCACGGACCGCTCATACTCGGCGCGATTCAAGCGCTGGAAGGTACGCGTGCCCGGATTCGGATTGAGCGCGTAGCGCGCGTCCATCATCCGTTCGAGCGTGCCGGCGAGCACATCGAGCGTGTCTCCACCCGGCTTCGGACGACCCGGCGGCGGCATCATACCCGCGCGCAGTTTGCCGATCATCTTTTCGGCCAGCTCGGGGCTGCCGTTGATGTTCGCCATGTCGAAGCCCTGCAACGACAGGTTGCCCTGTTTGCGCTGCTCGCTATGACAACCAGCACAGGTCTTCTTGACCACGTCGGTCAGCGCGGACGGCGCGATCGCGGTGGGCGCAGGCGACAACACAGGATGGCCCAAACCGCGGCGCGCAGGCGCAGCAGGCCGCATGGGCGGATCCGAAAGCGGGGCGTCAAACGATGCAGACGTGGCGGGCGGCGATGTCAGCGTCGGGGTCGTCGTCGGATCAGGTCGATCGATGATCGCGACGGCAAGGAGCGACAGGCCACCAACCGAAGCGGCAACCAAGGATTTCATCCTCGGAACTCCGGGCTCAGGCGGGAACAAGCAGGATACGGCGACGTGCGTGGATGGTGGCTTACGCACGCGAACTGGATACCGCTGGAATATACACAAAGCATTGAGTATCCCGCTGGGATTGTCACTGCCGGAACCGGAGGCAAGTTACCGATGTTCAACACTCTTGCCCCGAATCTCGTTGGGGGGCATATACGCGGTACCCGGGGGCATTCCTGCCCCTTTCCCACCTGGAGGACTCTCCGTGCGCCCCTGCTGGATGCTGTCGGCCGCTGCTGTGGCCGTCTCTCTGAGCGCTGTCTCCCCCCTGCACGCTCAGCCGCGCCTGAATCCCGTGATCGACCTGGTTGCCAAGAAGCAGCCCGTGTTCGGTCTTTACGGCCCCGCCAACCGCCGCGCCCGCCCCGGCCAACCGGCCATCTCCCCCGACTCACTGAAGTCGCCGGCCCAGCTGGCCACCGAAGCGCTGGGCTATAAGAAGAACGACTACATCTTTGACGGCAGCATGGAAGGTGACTTCGATGCCGCCCTCCCGCAGTTTGCTGCCTTCTCGAAAGGCATGGTTGATCAGGGCTCCCTGCAGAAGGGCAAGTCGCCGCGTTTCACGCACCCGATCTACGTGAAGACGCACGACATCTCGCCCGATCCTGCGCTCGCCGCCAAGCGCATTGGGCAGCAGCTCAACCTCGGCGTGGCGGGCGTGGTGTTCGTCGATGTGGACAGTCCGGAAGAGCTCGAGCAGGGACTGGCCGCGATGCGCTTCAAGAGCAACGGCGGCACGCGCTCCGACGACGTAGGCGATGCGCCGGCCATGTGGGGCATGACGCCGGCCGAGTACAAGGCGAAGGCCGACCTGTGGCCGATGAACCCGAAGGGGGAGCTCTACAACTTCACGATCGTGGAGAGCAAGGCGGGACTGGCCAAGATTCGTGAGATCGCCGCCGTGAAGGGCGTCGGCGTGTTGTTCCCCGGCGCCGGCACCCTGCGTGGCGTGTTCAGCACCGTCGACGCCGCGGGCAAGCGCACGTTCGACGAGAAGGCGTGGGAAGCCGCGATCCAGTCGGTGCTCTCCGCCTGCAAGGAATTCAACGTGCCGTGCGGCTATCCGGCCGGCGCTGCCGACATCGAGATGCGCATGAAGCAGGGTTTCAGTGTCTTCGTGATTGGCTGGGGCGAGCCGGGCTTCAAGGCGGTTGAGATCGGCCGCGGCGTCGCGGGTCGCTAAGGTCCACCAGTTGGCAGGAACGGAAACGAAGAAGGCCGCCGATGCACTGTGCATCGGCGGCCTTTTTTCACATCGTCATCAAACGACCCTTACG
>CANGXK010000164.1 GCA_947457715.1 Gemmatimonadota bacterium | reverse complement strand
TGTTGGGCGTGTGGACGGCCATTGGCATGACGATCTACTTCGTGTACGGCATGCGGAACTCGAAGATCGGCAAACAGGAACAAGGGCCCGGATCCCAGTGACCGATGGAGTGCTGACAGCCTCGGCCGCGCGACGCGACGCGATCACCACGTGGTTCGCAACGTTGCGTCCCGGGATGACCGTGGCGCTCTCGACGCACATCAATTCTGACGGCGACGGGTGTGGCTCGGAAACGGCCCTGGCTCGCTTGCTGGCGCAGCGGGGCATTCACGCCCGGATCGTCAATCCGACGCCCTGGCCGTCGATGTTCAATTTCCTCCTTGGTGATGACATTGAGGAGGCCAGCGCGCGTGGCGCTGCCGCACTCGACGGCATCGATGCCCTGATCGTGCTCGACATCAACGACGTGCGCCGGCTCGGCCGACTCGCCGACACGGTGCGTTCGCTGACGGTGCCGATTTCGGTGGTGGATCACCACGTGGCCGGCGACGAGCCGGTTGGACGGATCGCCGTGGCCGACACGGGCGCTTGTGCCACCGGCGAGTTGGTGTTCGACATCGCGATGACGCTCGGTCTCGATGTCACGCCCGCAGTGGCGCAGTCGCTGTACGCGGCGATCCTGACGGACACGGGCAGCTTCCGCTTCAGTAACACGTCGCCGAGGGCACACTCCATCGCGGCCGCCCTGCTGACGGCCGGCGTGAACCCCGAGGAGATGTATCGCCGCATCTACGCGCAGGTGAGCGTGGGGCGCCTGCAACTGTTGCGCGAGGCCTTGTCCACCTTGCATGCCGAGCCCGAGATCGGCCTGTCCTACATCTCAGTGGCCGCGGGGGCGATGGAACGCTTCGATATCACCAGCGAAGAACTCGATGGCATCGTGGAACATCCGCGATCGATTACGGGCACGCGCCTGGCGATGTTTTTCCGCGATCTCGGGCACGGCAAGGTGAAGGTGTCGTTCCGCAGTACCGGGTCGGTGGACGTGCAGCAATTCGCGCGTCGCTACGGCGGTGGTGGTCATGCGAAAGCGTCGGGCGCCTTGCTGACGGGGAATCTCGAGGCGGTGCAGGAGCAGGTGGTGGCGGATGCACGGGCGTTTCTCGCGGGCGGGGAAATGGCGTGAGGCACGTCTGATCGCGGGCAAGCGCCGCCCGCTATCTTCGGATCTTCTGTCTGGCGAACTCACGCGGTGAGAGGGTGGTGGTCTCCAGTGACACCACCAATGAGGTCTCGGTGCCGATGGACGTCGCGAAAATCCGACCGTTTGGTGCAATAGCGAGGGCGGTCGGCGTGAAGGGCAGGCGGCGCGAGTAGAGATACGCCCCGTCGCTGGCACGGTAGTAGTCGAGGAGCTGATGTGGATGGTGCCTGGTCGCTCCCGCCTCGACGATGACGGTGTCGCCACGCTGCATTGCCCCCCGCGTGATCGGGCTGATGTCGGCGGTCATGGTGGTCTGCGTCGTGACGTGCTTGGCCGTCCGTTCGAGCCGACGCTGCTTCGTGGTCACGACGGCCTCGTCGCCTGCCTCGATGTACGCGAATCGCCTAGCCGCGCCGTTCGACGCGATGCTGTACCAGGCGCCGCCGAAGAACGGGGCGACCGCCATCGACTCACCGGCGCACTGGTCGGCGATGTAGGCGGAGTTGGCGAATGACGGTGCCTTCTGCAGAGCCGGGGCCACGGGCAGCGACGTGCGTGCAACGGTTCGTCCGCTGCTGTCGATCCTGGCGATGGCGTTCATGGCGCCCAGATACTTCACGCGGAGGACGCCACGAGGCAGGAGACACAGGGCCTCTACCATCGGGCCATCGGGCACGTGGGTAGTCCATAGGAATCGTCCGGAGTCCGAGTACACGGTGAGTCGACTGGTGGCCGCGTCGAGAACCCCGACCAGACTTGCGGTGGCGGCGATGTGCATGGGGCGTTTGAATTCGCCGGGACCTTCGCCGGTGGCTTTGAGCACGAAGCGCGTCGCCCCCGACGTCAGATCGAACGCGTGCACTTCGCGCGTACCCGGATCGAGCACGACGACCGCGTGCTCGGTCACGGCGATGGCCCGGGGCTCGACCAGCAGATCCGGCTCCTTGGGGCCACCGCGCACCCACTCGCGGATGTAAAAGGAATCCGTGTGGAATCGACGAATCGTCGGCGCCCGCTGCGCATGGACGCCGGTGACGCTGCTCTGGACACTGACGAAAAGGGCGACAAGGATCGCGGGGAGGTCGCGGCGCGAGACGGGCATTCAGAGTTCCTCGATCCAGGTGAGTCCTTCGATGATGCGCCGGAGACCGGCCACTTCGCGTGACGAGCCGGGGCTCTGCGTCATGAAGCGCACGCGCCCTTCCTGATCGAGCACGAGCAGTGCGGGGGTGGTGGTGTGCCCAAGCGACGCGAATTGCCGCACGACGGCCGACGGTGCGGCGCGAAGCGGGACGGTGGCCGTCCACGCCGGCAGCTCTGCCCGGATGGCCGACGAGTCGGACACGGGGCCGACATACCAGATGACGGCGAGTTGGAGGTGCCGCCGGGTGGTGCCACGATGCAGCACATGCAGCATGCGGAGATTGCCGGAACAGTCGGTGCGTTGAAGGAGGACGGCGGCTTGCACGGCCGTTTGCGCGGCCGTTTGCACGGCCGTTTGCGCGGGCGCGGCGGCCGGCGCGCGGGCCGCTACGGCCGGTGGCGGCGTCGGCGCCGCCAACCTCGCGACGGAGCGCATCGCGTCGGGCAGCGTGCGTTGCGGCCTCGCTCGCGCGACGTCGTATCCGACGCCGGCGAGCGAGAGCACAAGCCCCGCGACCACCCAGTGCAGGAGGGTCAGGGCGCGAGGCATCAGTCTTCGCAAAGCTCGATGTTCTCTTCGAAACCGTCATCCGACGAGCCGCTGGTCGTCGTGGCGCTGCAGGTCTTGAAGGGGCCAGCGGTGGACGTCCCGGTCGTGCTGGACGTCCGGTCCTTGTACAGCGTCTTGTAGCCCGCGACACAATTCGTCTGGGTCACGGTGAACCCGCCGGTCTGCATGAACACGTTGAGATTGAACTGAATGGACGTTTCGCAGGTGGTGATCGGTTGCGTGCCGCACGGCGTGAGCGTGCCCATGGTGCACGCCGTCGACGTCACGGTCGTCGTCTGCGCCATCGCGCGCGACACATCGACTGTGGCCACCGTGAACAGCAACGCGAACACGCCGAAGGCGGCGCGGGGAATGGTCATCATCATGACAAACCTCGGGATCTATCCGTGAAGTGGCGCGCCGCGGAGTGCGTCGCGCCGGTCGCGGCGGCCCGGATCCGCGCGACGGGGCCACCATAGCACCGCCGCGTCAGCGCACTGTCACCCGATTCGTGCGGGCATGGCCATTCCACCGCCGGCCGGCCGTCGGGAACGTCAATTCCCCGCTTGGAGGGCTCCGCCAAGGCGCCTACTTTTCGGGAGGTAGTAATCCCGACAACCCGACTCTCCGATGCAGCCTCTCATGGAGCGGATCACCGGCGCCCTCGCCGCGGTCCGCAACCCCCGTACCGGCGCCGATGTCATGGCCGCCGAAATGGTGCGGGATATCGCCACCACGGTCGACGGCAAGGTGCGCCTCACGCTCCTGCTCGCCGCCGATGACGACGCCACGCTCGTGCGCGACGTCCGCCAGGCCATCGAGGCGCTCACGGGCGTGACCGATGTCCGCGTTGATGTGCGCGACCCCGCGCAAACTGAACCCACGCCGGCGCGCCGCGCGCCGACGGCCGCACCGCCAGCCATGAACCAGCCGCAAGCACCAGCCACGGGCGGCATGGGACGCGCCCTCCCCGTCATGGATTCCGCCCCCAAGGCGCCGCCCAAGGTCCCCGAGCCGGTCGCCTATCCACAGCTTGGTCGCATCATTGCCGTGTCGTCGGGCAAGGGCGGTGTGGGCAAGAGCACCGTGGCCGTGAACATCGCCGTCGCGCTCGCGAAAATGGGCAAGCGCGTCGGCATCATGGACGCCGACATCTACGGCCCCAATCTGCCGCTCATGCTCGGCGTCGATGCCGCGCCCTCGGTGGTCGATGAGAAGATCATCCCGCTCGAGGCCTACGGCATCAAGGTGATGTCAATCGGCTTCCTCATCGAGAAGGAACAGCCGGCCATCTGGCGCGGCCCGATCGTGATGAAGATCCTCACGCAGTTCCTGAAGGACGTGGCGTGGGGACAGCTCGACTACTTCCTGGTCGACATGCCGCCGGGCACCGGCGACGCGCAGCTCTCGCTCGTGCAGGCCACGCAGGTGCACGGCGCCGTGATCGTGACCACGCCGCAGCAGGTGTCCGTCGGTGACGCGCTTCGCGGCGTGAAGATGTTCGAACGCACCGCCGTGCCGGTGCTCGGCATCGTGGAAAACATGTCGTACTTCGAGAACCCCGAAACCGGCAAGCCGATCGCCGTGTTCGGCACCGGTGGCGGCGCACGGTTGGCCGAAGAGTGCAACCTGCCGCTCATCGGACAGGTGCCGCTCGATCCGCGCATTCAGGAAGGCGGCGACACCGGTCGTCCGATCGTGGACGCCGAGCCGACGTCGCGCGCCGCGAAGGAACTCGAGGCGATTGCCCAGCGGGTCGTGGAGCGCCTTGTCGGCATCTACGGCAGCTGAATCGAACGCTGAAGTCGATGCGCCCCGCGGCGCACTCGTCGGGGAGCCGTTAGCCCTCACGATTCGCCGCGTGGCGCTGCCGGCGGTCGTCGCGAACCTGCTCATGACCACGTTTCACAACGTGGACACGTACTGGATCGGACGCACGCTCGGCCCCGATGCACTCGCGGCCGCGACGAGTTCGATCTTCTGGATCTGGCTCGTGATCTCGATTGGCGAGATGGTCAGCATCGGTCTCGATGCGATCGCCGCGCGACGACATGGTGAGCGCCGCCCGTCGGAAGCGGCGCGCACGATCAGTGAAGGCTTCGTGCTCGCGCTGCTGCTGGGCGGCGCGATCGCACTGGCTACACCATTCGTGCTGCACTGGCTCTTCGCCGTCATGAACACCGGCGCCGACGTCAGCGCCATCGGCCGCGAATACCTCGGCACCTATCTGCTGGGCATGCCGCTCATCTTCGGCTTCTTCGCCGTCGATGCCGCCTTCCGCGCCAAGGGCGACACACGCACGCCGCTGTACATCCTCGCGGTCACCACGGTGTTCGGACTCGTGCTCGACCCGATCCTCATTCGCGGCTTCGGCCCCGTGCCCGCGTTCGGCATCCGCGGCGCCGCGCTTGCCACGCTCGTACCTCGTGGACTTGGCTGCATTGCCGGCGTGATCATCCTGCAACGGCGCAGCATGCTGCGATGGGCGAAGCCGCGTTGGGACGTGATCGCGAGCATCGCCCGCGTCGGCGCGCCGGCCGCGCTCACGGGCGTGGCATTCAGCGCGATCTACGTGCTGCTCACGCGTATCACCACGCAGTTCGGCACCCCGGCCCTGGCCGCGCTCGGCCTGGGTTTCCGCATCGAGAGCGTGGTGTACGTCGTGTCGGTGGGCATGGGTGCGGCGGTGGCGGCGATCGTGGGGCAAAGTATGGGTGCCGACGATCCCGATCGCGCCGAGCGCGCGGGATGGACCGCCGCCGGTATCGTGAGCGCCGTCGGTGCGGTGATGGCTGCCGCCTCGTTCTTTTTCGCCGAAGACTTCGCCGCGATCTTCTCCACCGATCCCGCGGTGATCGCCGAGGCGGCGCGCTACCTGCGTATTGCCGCGTTCTCGCAGCTGTTTCTGGGCGCCGAGGTCGTGCTGGAAAGTGCGATGGGTGGTGCCGGATGGACACTGTGGCCGATGATCGGCTCGAGCACGATCACGGTGCTGCGACTGCCGATCGGGGCATGGGCGGCTGCGCAGTGGGGCACCAGCGGACTGTGGTGGACGCTGGCGCTCACCGCTGCGGCGCGCGGACTATTGATGGCGGCGCTGTGGGGCAGTGGACGATGGCGTCGCGTGCGGGTGTAGCGCACGTTACGACATGATCGCTCCCGCCATCACGCTGCTCACCGACTTCGGCACCGCCGACGGCTACGTCGCCGAAATGAAGGGCGTCCTTACCACGCTGGCGCCCGGCATTCCGCTGCTCGATCTCACGCATGACGTGCCGGCGCAGGATGTGGCGTTCGCGCGTCTTACGGTCGCGCGCTACTGGCGCCGTTTCCCGGTGGCCACCGTGCATCTCGTGGTGGTCGATCCCGGTGTCGGCACGTCGCGCGAGGCGATCGCGGTGTGCAGCGAAGGTCGGTATCTGGTTGGGCCCGACAATGGCGTGCTGTCGCCGGCGCTGTTCGCGCTCGATGCGCGCGTGGTGTCGCTCACCGTCGACGC
>CANGXK010000163.1 GCA_947457715.1 Gemmatimonadota bacterium | reverse complement strand
TTCGAGATGGCGCTGGCCCCCACCTTCCGGGAGGACTTCCGCGAGTCGTTGTACCGGCTCATCGGGGCACTCACGCGACTGGGCGTCACCATGTATTCCACCGTGGAAGTGGTGGAGCAAGGCGGGCTCCAGCTCACGGGGTATCGCGTCTCGTTCCTCACCGACGTGATCATCAGTCAGCGTTACGTGGAGATCGAGGGGACGCTGCGCCGGGCGCTGGTGGTGGTCAAAATGCGCGGCAGCGATCACAGCCGCGCCTTCTGGACGTACGAGTCGACCGAGACCGGCGTGGTGTTGCTCGAGAGCCTTGCCGCATTCGATGGCATCACCACGGGTGTCCCGACGCGCCGGCGGTAGCGGTGACCACACGCGCGGCCAGTAAAAACGCCCATCAGCTCGCCCAGCATTTCGAGCAACTGGTCGACCTCGCGCCCGACGGCATTCTGGTGCACGATGGCGAGACCATTCTGACGGCCAACCTCGCCGCCGTGCGGCTGGTGGGGGCTGCGCGGCGCACCGACCTGGTAGGGGCCCGCGTGGATCGGTTTCTCCGGGGTCCGCATCTGAAGGGAATCGAGGCGATGCTCACGGGTGGGCGCAGCGTCCGCGACCCGTCTGCCCCCACGCGGGATACGCTGTATCGCCTCGACGGCAGCACCGTCGAGCTCGAGGTGCGCGCGGTGCTGTTCGCGGACCACGCGCGGCCGCTGGTGCATCTCGTGCTCCGCGACATCACCGAGCGGCTGGCCCTCGAACAACTCGAGCGTGAAGTCGCTGACCGGCTGCAGGCCGTGCAGCGCCTCGATGCGGTGGGTGACATCGCCGGCGGAGTGGCGCACGAAGTGAACAACATGATGCAGGTGGTGCTCGGCACGGCCGCGCTGCTGAGTGACGCGTTCCCGGCGGGCGACCCACACGCCGGTGACGTGCAGACGATCATTCGGGCGGCCGCACACACGGGGAGCATCACGCGGCAGTTGCTGGCCTTCAGCCAGCATGCGCTGCATCAGCCCGTGTCCGTGCAAGTGGCGCCGCTGCTGCAGTTCCTCACGCCGATGATGCACCGGTTGGTGGGGGCATCGCGGCACCTCAAAGTGGTGACGGGCGCCACGCCGACCGTGTCCATGGATGTCGGCCAGCTGGAACAGGTGCTCGTGAACCTGCTGCTCAATGCGCGCCACGCCACCCAAGAGGGCGGCGTCATCACGCTGACCTCGAAACACGTCGTGGGGAGCGACGCGCAGTGCGTCGTGCACGGCACGCCGATCCCGGCTGGATCGTACGTGCTGATCAGTGTGCACGACAATGGCAGTGGGATGGATGCCGAGACCAGCGTGCGCGCGTTCGAGCCGTTCTTCACCACCAAGCCGATCGGCGAGGGCACAGGACTCGGGCTGTCCGCCGTCCAGGGCATCGTCGCGCAGCACGGCGGGTACGTCTGCATCGACAGCACGCCGGGGCACGGCACCACGGTCACCACCATCTGGCCAGCCGAGACCAACAGCGAAGTCGCGCCATTGGCGCCCCCTGCCACCGCGTCGGTCACGGGCACCGGTGCCCCGCTGCGCGGCGTGTCGGTGCTGTTGGTGGACGACGAAGACGTGGTGCGCCGGGTGGTGGCCCGCATGCTCGAACGCGCCGGAGCCACCGTGCACGTGGCCCCGAACGGTGCGAAGGCGCTGGAGTATCTCAGTGCGCACGGCGCCCCATCGATCGTGCTTACCGACCTCGTTATGCCGGTGATGGGGGGCGTGGAGTTGGTGCAGCGGGTTGGCGCGCAATGGCCGGACCTGCCGGTGCTGGTGATGTCCGGATTTCCCGCCGATGCTGCAGCCGACGCCAGCAACATCGTGATCGATCTCCCCAAACCGTTCAGCATGAGCCTGATGCTGCAGCGGGTGACGGAGAAGGTGCGCGGCGGCGGGGCGGCTTCGCGCTGAACGTAAACGGCATGCCACCAGCGCCCGCCACCAGCGCCGCAAGCAGCGCCGCCACCTCAGGTCACCAGGCGCGCTCCGCCCCTGTCCAATCCAGAAAGCTCCCCGTCTTCTCGCGCGGCAGCCGCTCCATCTGGCTCAGCAGCCCGATCGCCGCTTCATCGATCGGCACGCGAAACGCCGGACCATCGGGCGTGGTCGCGAAATGCCCGGGGTTCCCGAGCATCAACACAATGCGCTCCTCGCTCAGGTCATGCGCCAGCGCGCGCATGTGCATGTGCAGCGCGGCACGGCTCGCACAGGTGGCGTAGTCTCCGCCCTGCGTCTTGCCGGCGAGCGAGCCGAGCCAGCTACTGACCACCAACACCCGCGCGCCATCACGATTGGCCAGAAACGGCAACAGCGTGCGCACGAGCAGGAGTGGTGCCACCGCATGTCGTCGGTAGTGCTCGGTGAGTCCGGTCCCCGACAGCGTCGACAACAGCTCGTCGCGCTCGCTGTCGGCCAGCTTTTCATGCGGCCCCGGCTCAGCGGGCGCGATGATCAACTGATCAAGCGTATCGGTGAGACTCTCGAGCACCGGCACCGCGTCGGCCACCAACGACGGATCGGCGGGATCGAGCGCAATCAGTTCCAGGCCGCCGTATTGGGCGCGCAGATCGGCCAGCACCGGCACGCGCGCCGGATTCCGCGCCGCGGCGTACACCTTGTCGCCGCGCATCAGACACTGCCGCACCAACTCCACCCCGAGCGGTCGCGCCGCGCCGGTGATCAGCGTGCGCCGGGGCGACGCCATCGCGTGCAAGCCGGCGGCGGTCACGAGGCACTCCCGCTTGCGCGTTCGCGCATGCGGTGCAACACCGCTGCCACCGCGCTCACCGTGGCATCGATCTCGATGGGACGATTGGCACGCGCGTAGTCTTCACGTTGATGCAATTCCACCAGCATGCCGGGATCCTTGAGCACGTGACCGGTCAGCACCGCAACCACGGTGTCGCCCCCCCCGATGATACCATCGCGCACCAGTTGCCGCACGCCAGCCACGCTGGCCGCACTGGCCGGTTCGCAGCCAACACCGGCTCCATCAATCGTGACCTTGGCGTCGATGATCTCCTCGTCCGTCGCGGCAATCACCAGGCCGTCGGTTTCGCGAATGGCACGCACCGCGCGATCCCACGACGCCGGATCGCCAATGCGAATCGCCGTCGCGATCGTTTCTGCCTGCACCGTGTAGCGGGTCGCAAAATCTTCGCGGAAGGCCCGCGCGAACGGTGCCGCACCAGCCGCCTGCACGCTCACGAGGCGCGGCACTTTCGTGATGAGCCCAAGCGCCTTCGCTTCACGCAACGCTTTGCCGAACGCCGCCGTGTTGCCCAGGTTGCCGGCCGGCAGCACGATGAAGTCGGGCGCGTTCCAGCCGAGCTGCTGCAGCATCTCGAACACGATGGTCTTCTGCCCTTCCACGCGCCACGGATTGATGGAATTCAGCAGATAGATGCCCAGCTCGCGCGAGGCCTGCTGCACCAACCGCAGGCATTCGTCGAAATCGCCCTTCACCAGCAGCGTGCGCGCGCCGTACGACAGCGTTTGCGCCAGCTTGCCGAGCGCGATCTTGCCGGCCGGCACGAACACCAGACCGGGAATGCCCGCCTGCGCGGCGTACGACGCCAACGCCGCCGACGTGTTGCCGGTGCTCGCACAGGCCACCGCACTGGCCCCGATGCGCACGGCCTGCGTGGTGCCCACGGTCATGCCGCGGTCCTTGAACGAGCCGGTGGGATTGTGCCCCTCATGCTTGATCAGCAAGCCGTCGCACCCGGTGTACTTCGAGATCGCGGCCCGCGACAGCAGCGGCGTGTTGCCCTCGGGGTGACTCACGATGGCCTCCCCCGCGCCGGGCATCACGAGCGACTCGAAGCGCCACACCCCGGACGCATGTCCCAGCGGCATCGCACAGCAATGCTGCGCGAAGCTGTGCCTGATGGCATTGGCCGACAGCGGCGCGTCGAATTCGTCGACCGGTGCGCGATGAATGATCTCCAGCAGCCCTCCACACGTCGGGCAATCCGGCGCCGCGTCGAGCGGCGACAGCAAATGGCCACAGGCGGCGCATCGCTGCACGCTGCGCTCGGCACCGACCGGCAGGCCGGTGACGCCGGCCGGCAGGAATACGGCGTCGGCTGGCAGGGGATGCAACATTGGCGTGGTCATGACGGCGTCAGCTGGAGAATGTCGTTGAGTACACCGGCGGCCGTGACGGCTGGACCGGCGCCCGGCCCGGTGATCACCAGTGGATGCTCGCGATACCGCATGGTGGTAAAGACGATCTGATTGTCGGTGCCGCGCAATCCCGCCAGCGGATGCGTGAGCGGCACCGCACGCAGTCCCACTTCCACTTTCTTCGGCGACGCGTTCAAGACGTAGCGCAACACGCGCCCGTGTTTGGTGGCGGCCGCGAAACGCTCGGCCCACGCCGTATCCTGCGCCGACAACGACGCCAGAAACTTCGGCAGCGGCATCGTGCGAAACGCCACTGGCACCAGCGACTCCACGGCGACGTCCTTCAGATCGCCGCCGAAGCCCATCATGCGCGCCAGGATGAGCGCTTTGCGCGCCACATCCATGCCCGAGAGATCGTCGCGCGGATCGGGCTCCGTGAAGCCACGCGCCATCGCGTCGCGCAATGACTCGCTGAACGGGCGGCCCTTGCCGATTTCGGTGAGCAGGAAGCCCAGCGTGCCCGACGTGCACCCTTCGATGCGCAGCACCGTGTCGCCCGTTTCCACGAGCTTGGCGTAGCTGTCCATCACGGGCAGACCCGCGCCCACCGTGGTTTCGTGCAGCAGCCGAGAGCCGTGCTTCGCCGCCAGCGCCCGCAGCGACGCCACCTCGGCGCGGGGCGCCGACAACGGACGCTTGTTGGCCATCACGATATCCATGTTGGCCAGAATCGCCGCGCGGATAGCCGGGAGCGTTTCGTGCGCCGTGACGTCCACCAGTACGGGTCGCGCCAGCGCATGCGTGCCGATGTACGCCACCGCCTCGGCGGCCGAGGCGATGTGGCCATCCGGCATCGTCGCCAAGGCGCCACCGCTCTCCTTGGCCTTTACATAGGTGGCCAGTTGCCGCGCCGTGAATCCCTCGGGCTCGAACACGAAACCACTGCGATCGACGAGGCCCACGATGGTGGGCTTCACCCGTCGCCGCACACGCGGCAGCATGCGCAGCAGTTCACGGCCGATCAGGCCCACGCCCAGCAGCACGACATCGAGACGGTCGTCTTCGCGCAGCCCTCCGCCGCCGATCTTGTCGAGCTGGAATTCATCATGCACGGCCTGCGCGGCTCCTTCGGCATCGGCCTCGGCGATCACCACCGAGATGTTCAGTTCGCTCGAGCCCTGCGCAATGGCCACGATGTTCACTCCCGCCTTCGAGAGCGAGGTGAACATGCGCGCGGCGATCCCCGGTGAACCGGCCATCCCGAGTCCGACCACCGCCAGCGTGGCCATGCCGCGCTGTACGTCCATCCCTTCGAGTTCACGGCGCGCGAGTTCGAGCCCGAAGGCCTTCTCCAGCGCCACGCGCGCCTCGGCGCCGCGTTCGGCCGGCACGCACAAGCAGATCGAGTGCTCCGACGACGCCTGCGAGATCAGCGTGACGGAAATGCCCGCGTGCTGGAGCGCAGCGAAGGTGCGCGCGGCGATGCCGGGCACGCCGAGCATGCCATTGCCGGTGACCGTCACCAGCGCCTGACTGCGCACGATCGAGAGCGCCTTCACGGGATAGCGCGTGAGCGTGTGCCGCACCGAGATCTCGGTACCCGGCGCCGTCGGATCGACAAACGGTCGCACGAACACCGGCACGCGCACCCGCGCCAGCGGAATGAGCGCGCGCGGATGCAGCACCTTCGCCCCGTAGTACGCCAACTCGGCCGCCTCGCGCACGTTGAGCTGCGGCACGATACGCGCCGTCGGCACCAGGCGCGGATCGGTCGTCATCAGCCCCGGGACGTCTTTCCAGAGCGTGATCCGTTGCGCGCGGAGGGAGCGGCCCAACACCGTGGCGGTCAGATCGCTCCCGCCGCGCCCCAACGTGACGAGCGCGCCGTCGGCGGTTCCCCCGACAAATCCCGGCACCACGGGCAGCACGCGCTTCCGGAGCAGCGGGCGCAGCTGCGCACGCACTTCGCGGTCGGTGGCCGCCAGATCGGGGAACGCGCCGCCGAACACGCCGTCGGTGCGAATGAGCGTGGCCGCTTCGACGTATTCCGCGTTCGCGCCGCGCGCGAGTAAACCGGCCACGACGAGACGCGCCGAAAGCTGCTCGCCGCGCACCAGCAGAAAGTCCTTGGTGCGCGGCGTCAGCTCGCGCAGACTGGCCACACCGTAGCCGAGGGTGCGCAG
>CANGXK010000162.1 GCA_947457715.1 Gemmatimonadota bacterium | reverse complement strand
AGGCGCTGGAGCACCTGCACGCGCTCGGTGCGCAGAAACGTCCACCAGCCGTGTCCGAGCCGGCGCAGCTGCGCGTCGGCGGTCTCGGTCCTGAACCCGGCCTGCGACGCCTCGGCTTCCGCCTCTGCCAGCGCGGCTACGATTGTGGTGTGCACCATCTCCCGGAACAGCGCTTCCTTGTTCGGGAAGTAGAGGTAGATGGTGCCCTTGGCGACCTGCGCCCGTTTGGCGATGTCGTCCAGTCGGGCGCCGGCCAGCCCACGTTCACCGAATTCATGGAACGCGGCGTCGAGGATCTGAGTGGGTCGCGCTTCGGGCGCGCGCCGGCGATGGGTGTCGGTCACGGGCACCCGAGATAATTAATGACTGACTAGTCAGTTAGTAAGTCCTGCGCGCGACGGCGGGGCGGAAACTGAAAACTCCCTAGGGAGCAGGAGGGAGGGTATCAGGGGGCAGGAGGCAGGACGGCCTATGCGGAAAGGGGGCAGGACCGCGTTTCCGCAGTCCTGCCCCCTCCTTCCTGAAACCCTCCCCCCTGCTACCTAGGGAGTTCGCAGTTACCCAACCAGCGGACTCACACTCACGATCGTCGCCGCCTTCTTCTCCGCCTCATGCCCAGCAAACTGCCCATTTGTCCAGATCACGATGCCGTACAGGATCGCGCCGATCAACACCGCGCCCCCGATCAGCCCCGCGAATGCCGCGCCCTTGTCGCTGCCCTGCTGTGCGTGTCCGCCCATCTCAGATCTCCGGAGAAAGTCAGTCGACGTCGGTGACGCGCACCGACACCATGCCATCATTCGCCACGATCGAGGGGAGGAACTCGAGCCCCTGCGTGACCTTGCCGAACACCGTGTGCACGCCATTCAGGTGACGGGTGTTCGCTTCGCTCAGCACGATGAAGAACTGGCTGCCGCCGGTGTTCTTGCCGGCATGCGCCATCGACAGCGAGCCCACTTCATGCTTGTGCGGGTTGCCAGCCGTCTCGCACGGAATCTGCCAGCCCGGTCCGCCGGTACCGACACGACGATCGCCGGCAGGAAGATCGCGCGAGTAGGGATCGCCGCCCTGCACCACGAAGTCCTCGATCACGCGATGGAACTTCACGCCATCGTAAAACCCCTGATTGGCGAGTTTCTCGAAATTCTCTACAGTCTTGGGCGCCTCGGCCGGATAGAGCTCGGCGACAAGGGTCCCTTTGGTGGTTTCGAACGTTGCCAGCTTAGCCACTGTATCTCCTGGAGCCAATTGGGAGTGGAGACGGGAAAGCTAATGCGATCCCCGCGCATTGGCAGAGCACCCCAGCGGGTTGGAAACTCGGCCCCTGCAAGACCAACCGCCGCGAGTGGTTGGGATCGGGCCTCCGCGCTGCCGCCGGCTCCCCGCACCGCGTGAGGGGATGCACATCGCCGACAGCGGCAGTCCGTACTTTTTGCTTACCCGCCCGCACTTGGGCATACATCGCTTATCACGCACGCCCCGCACAACGGCTTCCGCGCGAAGCACGCTCGTCGTCCGTGCCAGATCAGCAAGTGGCTCAACAACGCCCAGTCCTCCCGTGGAAACAACGGCATCAAGGCCCGCTCAATCCCGATCGGGTCCGCTTCACGCGTTAGCCCCAGTCTCCGCACCAGCCGTTGCACGTGCGTGTCCACCACAATCCCTTCGTTGATGTCGAAGGCGTTCCCCAAAATCACATTCGCCGTCTTGCGGCCGACACCTGGTAACGCGATCAAGTCGGCGATCGTCCGCGGCACCTCGCCGCCAAAGCGATTCACCAGCATCGTGCCCATCCCGATCAGGCTCTTCGCCTTCGCGCGGAAGAACCCGGTGGAACGCACGATCTCCTCCACATCCTCCTGCCGCGCCACGCTCAGCGCCGTCGCGTCTGCATAGCGCGCGAACAGGAACGGCGTGACCATGTTCACGCGCACGTCGGTGCACTGCGCCGACAGGATCGTCGCGCACAGCAGTTCGAACGGATTGCGGTACTCCAGTTCACAGTGCGCGTCGGGATACTCCACCTTGAGCCGTTCCAACGCGACCGCGGCGATTGCCCGCTTGTCCGCCCTGGTTTTCGGCGAGCGGGACACCAACGCCGCGCGCTGCGACGGCTTTTGTCCATTCGTCTTCGTCATGCGGCGCGCCGGCTTCTTCACGACGGGCGCGAGCGGTGCCTCCTTTGGCGTGCACCTCTGTGCGGCCTTACCCGGCTTCTTCGCCGATAGCGGCTGTCGCGGTCCGCCGCCTCCGGTGCTGCGGGCCACCGTCAGCCCTGCATCACGCGCAGGTGCGGCGCTCCACTGGCCGTCACGCCAGTCGTCACGCGCTCGCGGCGCGCCCGTGCGAACGCCAACACCTCGTCAGCGGTGCGCGTGTTCAGCACATCGGATGGCGTCAGCCATCCCTTGCGTGCGCTGGCCACGCCAAGCTCGAGATGCTCGAAGCCCTGCGGTGAGTGCGCGTCGGGGCCAATGCTCACCAGCGCGCCCTTCTCCTGCGCGATACGGCAGGCGCGCCAATCGATGTCGAGGCGATGCGGGTCGGCGTTCAGCTCGACCGCCACCCCCACCGCGCCGGCCTTCTCAATGATGGCGGCGATATCGATCGCGTACGGCTCGCGCGTGAGCAGCAGGCGGCCGGTGGGATGCCCCAAGATCGTGAGATGCGGATCGTCGAGCGCCTTCAGCACGCGGTCGGTCATCTGCCGTTCGTTCATGCCATAGCGTGAATGCACCGAGCCGATCACGAAGTCGAAGCGGTCGAGAAACGCCGCATCGTAGTCTACGCGTCCGCAGGGCAGGATGTCGGCTTCGATGCCCTTCAACACGCGGAACGCGATCCCCCGGGCCACGTACTGCGCGTTGAGCGCATCGATCTCGTCGTGCTGCTGCAGGATCGCGTCGCGCGACAGGCCGCCGGCGTACGTGTTCGACTGCGAGTGATCGGAGATACCCAGATACTGCAGCCCGCGTGCGCGTGCGGCGCTCGCCATATCGACGATCGTCGCGCCGCCATCGCTGTACTGCGAGTGGCAGTGCAGGGCACCGACGAGATGCGCTTCCGTGATGAGCGCAGGGAACGCGCCGTACGCGGCGGCTTCGACCTCCCCCATCGCTTCGCGCTGCTCGGGGACCACATACGCCAGCCCCAGTCGCGCGTACAACGCCGGTTCGTCGGGGATCGCCACCAGCGCGCCGTCACGATCGCGCAGTTCGTCGCCGGCCAGCACGTAGCCCATGCCCGCCGCGCGCTCGGTGACCTGCTTCACGTGGGCACTGCTGCCCGTTGCGCGCCACAGCGCGAGCGCGAACTGCTCGGGGCGTACGCAATGCACGTCCACCCGCACCCCGTCGTCGAGCCGCAGCGACAGCGTTCGGCCACCGCCGCCCAACACTTCCTTGACGCCACGGAGCTGCGCGAACGTTGCCGCCACCACGCTCGGGCTGCCGCGCACGGCGCACACCAGATCCACATCGCGCACGACCTCCATGCGCCGGCGGATCGAGCCCGCGATCTCGAGCTGCAGCACATCCGGATGCGCCCGGATGGCGTCGGCGCTCCGCTCCGCTTCGGCGCGGCCATGCTGCCAGAGCACAAAGGCACCGGTCGCCCGCAGGTCGGCGATCCCCTTGAGGATCTTCTCCGCCGTCTTGGCGCCGAACTTCGGGAGCTCTGCCAGACGTCCATCACGCGCCGCCACCTCGAGTTCCAGCAGGGAGTCGAGGTGCAGGCCCTCGTGGATGGAACGGATGCGCGACGGACCGAGTCCGGGCACGCGCAGCATCTCCAGCAGTCCCTCCGGCGTCTCTTCCTGCAGACGTTCCAGCAGGGCCGAACCGTTGCTCTCTGCCAGATCGCGCAGCACCGCGATCGCCGCCGGCGCGACCACATCCTCCGCGCACAGAGCCTGCGACAACGCCTGCCCCAGATCCGTTTCACCATGCGAGGCGACGGTGCGTGCCGCCGTCTGCATCGCTCGCACCGAAAACCGGTCCTCGTCGTGCAACTCGAGGAGCGTGGCGATCTGGGTCAGGGCGAACGCGGCGGAGCGGCAATCCATCCGGAAAATCTAGCGTGGTCCGCGCCGGAGGGACTGCCAACTGGCCAGCGTGGTGCACCTCCTGAACCATGGAAGCTCCCGGGAGAGTTCGCTGTGGACCGTTGGCTGCTTTGCCCGTCCATACCGGCCACCTGCGCCGGCCACCTGCCGCACGCCCAAGGGAGCTAGCTCTCCGAAAGGAATCGACGAATGGCGGCAAACAAGCGTTCCGGCTGTTCGACATACGGCACATGGCCGCAATCGTCCAACGCGATGAACTCGGCGCTCAACGACTGCGCAACGGCGGCCGCCGACTCGAGCGGAATCGGATCCTGTCGGCCATGGATGACGAGCGTCGGGCAGTGCACGGCACGTAACCCCTCCCGGAGATCGAAGTCACCCAAGCTTTCCCATACCGACTGCTGCACACGACCCGTCACGCGAAACGGCGTCAGCGCGCGCGAACGTGACGGATCGGCGAAATAGTCGGCCACGCTCAGTTCGAACCCACGCTGACGGTAGGCTGCCGGATCGAGCTCCCGGAGACCGGACGCCGCGAGTGCTTCGCGCATTGCCAGAATCGTGGCACTTCGCCCGCGTGTGGCGAGGGTGGATTCGAACTCGCGACGCCACGCACGGGTGGCCGGTGCCGGGGACACCAGCACCAGACGTGCCGGGGCGAGCCGGGGGTCGCCGTCGTTCGTACACTGAATCGCGTACAACATCGCCAGCAGCGCGCCCCACGAGTAGCCGACGATCGTTGGCGGCATCAGGCCGAACTCTGCCACGATTCGGGCCAGATCGCCGACCTGCGTCTCCCATGTGATGGGCATGGGATCGTCTGTCCTGGATTTGCCGCCGCCGCGCTGATCATACGTGATCACCCGATACGTATCCGACAGCGACAGCATCTGCGGATACAGGTAGTCGTGATGCGCGCCCGGGCCTCCGTGCAGCAATAGCAACGGCGGGGCCCCCGGTGGCCCATCGGCCCGCCAGTACAGCGGCAACTCGGTGGTCTGCGTCATGCCATCGGTGGCCGGCTCCGGCATCCGAGCGTTGACAGAAGCGTTCGACGGCGTGGCCGTACGGTCGGTGTGTCCCATGGTGGGAAGATAAGAGCTTGCGCGTCGGCGCCGTTCGGCCTGTCGCCACTTGGCAGTTACTACCGCGCCGTAAAGTCGGTGTCGGCCGTGACTGCCCGGCATGTCTCCGCGATCAACTCTGCCGCACGATCCAGATCATCGAGCGACACGAGTTCGTTGGGTGAATGCATGTAGCGGTTGGGGATCGACAGCAGCGCCGTGGCGACGCCGTCGCGCGTGAGATGGATGCCGTCGGCGTCGGTGCTCGTGAACCGGCCGGCGGCGTGCACCGAGTAGGGGATCTCGAGTTTCGTGGCTGTGTCGGCAAGCAGCCGGAACACCACCGGGTGCACGATTGAACCGCGGGTGAGTACGGGTCCACCGCCTACGTTGTGCTCGCCGAGCTCCTTCTTTTCCACGCCCGGATGATCGGTCGCGAACGTCACGTCGACGGCAATCGCCATCTTGGCGTCGAGTTGCTGCGCGGCCACGCGGGCACCGCCCCCGGCGTAGCCGATCTCTTCCTGCGCCGTGGCGGCCGCGATCACGCGGGCGGCGCCTGGCTTGGCGGCGTAGCGACGGAGTGCTTCGAGTACCACGAACGCTCCGATGCGGTCGTCGATGGCGCGCGACACGATGCGGTTGTTTGGCATGTCCATCACCTTCGCGTCGATCACGCCGGCGTCACCGATCTCCAGGTACTCCATCGCTTCGGCTTTGTTCTTCACGCCGATGTCGATCCAGAGGTCGGTGATCTTCGACGCCTTCTCGCGCTCTTCCGGCTTCATGAGGTGAATCGGCTTCTTGCCGACTACGCCGAACACGTCGCCGTGGCGGCCGAGGAAGCGCATGCGCTGGGCAACGAGCACCTGCGGGTCCCAGCCACCGATCGGCTCGAAGTAGATGTAGCCGTTCTCGTCGATGTAGGTGACGATCACACCGATCTCGTCGATATGGCCAGCCAGCAGGATCGTCGGACCACCGCTCCCCTCGACCGTGGCAAGGCTGTTACCGATGACGTCGGCCTTCACGGAGGAGAACATGGCGGCTTCGGCACGCCAGACGCGCGCCGGGGCGCCTTCGAAGCCCGACGGCCCGGGCGTGTCGAGCAGGCGCTTGAGGAAGGCTACAGAGGATTCAGAAAGCATCCCGCAAATATAGGTGCTATTGTTGTCCCATGATCCTCCTACTGATCGCTATCGGAGTGGGTGCCGGCGTACTGT
>CANGXK010000161.1 GCA_947457715.1 Gemmatimonadota bacterium | reverse complement strand
GTAGGTAAACAGATTCACGCCCATGCGGATGGCCTGTTCGTGGAGCATCGGCGGATCGGGATAGGTGCCCACGTCTTCCCATCCGTTGCCGAGGTCGGCGGAATAGGTGTAGTACACGGCGAGTCGGTTGCCGATGAAAATGCCCATGCCCTTGGCCGGCTTGCCGTCGTGTTCATGCACTTTCGGCGGCCCGTTCTCGAAGTCGTACACGAGATGGTAGATCGGATGGCCATGCGGCACATCGACCAGCGGCCGGTCGGGAAACACGCGCTTGATCTCGCGACGGAAGCTGTCGTCGAGACCGTAGTTGTCGTCCACATGCAGGAAGCCACCGCGCGTGAGATACTCGCGCAGTCGCTTCACTTCGATCTCGCTGAGCTTCATCTCGCCGTGTCCCGTGATATGCAGGAACGGAAAGTCGAAGAGCGCCGAATCGGTGAAGGTGACCTTCGCTTCCGCGCGCTCGATCGGCAGCGCGGTCCGCCCGGCGATCTCGCGAATGAGATTCGGCAGGCTGGACGGATTGGCATACCAGTCGCCGCCGCCCTCGTACTGCACGCGGGCGATGGCGAGACGACCGGGTCCACGCCCCGCGTGCATCGGCGCGAACGCCAACGACACGCCGGCGACGGCGGCAAGCAGGGCAACGCGAAGGGAACGACGGGCCGGAAGCCGCATCAGGTGTCGTGGGCGAGTCGGTAGGCGAGATTGCGGCTGGCACCATGTTCGTCCATGAGCCGCTGGACGATTTCACGAGGACGGAATCCTTCCTCGCGCAGCGCCACCGCCACCGCCTGGAGGCCGTCTTCACTCGGGGCGATGACCGACGCGCCACCCAGAACGATCACGATTTCCCCGCGCGGTGGCGTGCCTTCGTAATACGCAGCCACCTCCTCGAGCGTTCCGCGTTTGACCTCTTCGAAATGCTTGGTCAGCTCGCGGGCCACCGCCACCGGGCGGGTGGTGCCGGCAATGGCGGCCAGATCACGCAACGTGTCGACCAGCCGGTTGGGTGATTCGTACAGCACCACCGCGTGCGGCAGGCGGGCGGCGAGGGCCAACTGCTCCTCGCGCTCCTTCCCTTTCCGCGCCGGAAATCCCAGCATCGTGAACGGGTGCGGCACCATGCCGGAGGCCACGAGGGCGGCCAGCACCGCCGAGGCGCCCGGGATCGGCACCACGCGCACGCCGGCCGTGGCCGCCGCCTCGGCCAAACGGGCGCCGGGGTCGGACACCAGCGGGGTACCCGCGTCGCTGATCAGGGCAATGGCGTCGCCCTCCTTCAGGCGGGCCACGAGCCGGGGAATGACGCTGGCTTCGTTGTGCTCATGCACGGCGATGGTCGGCGTGCCGATGCCATAGCGGCTGAGCAGGGTGCGCGCGTGCCGGGTGTCCTCACAGCAGATCACCGCCGCTTCCTTGAGCACGGCGAGGGCGCGCAGGGAGATGTCTCCCAGATTCCCGATCGGCGTGCTGACGATATGCAACGCGCCGGGGATGGCCGCGGACGGCCAGAGCGTCGCCGCCCGGTCGGCAAGATCGGAGGCAATGACCTCCGCTTCGGCCGAACCGGGCGCGTCGCCCACGTCGGTCAGGCGTGCTCCTTGAACTTCGCTTCGAGCTGGGGACGCGGCACGGCACCGACGACCTGATCGACCAGCTTGCCGCCCTTGAAGAACAGAATCGTCGGGATCGAACGCACGTTGAAGCGCGCCGAGGTCTTTGGGTTGTTGTCAACGTCGAGTTTGGCGACCTTCACCTTACCGGCGTACTCGGTGGCGAGGGCTTCGACCATTGGCGCAATCATGCGACACGGCGCGCACCACGTGGCCCAGAAATCCACCACTGCGAGCCCCTCGTACTGCTCGATCTCGGCCGCGAATGTGCCGTCGTTCACTTCAACTGCGTTCGCCATCATGTGCTCCGTTGGCGCGGCTCCCGGCCTTTACCGGTTGCTCTCGCGCCCGTCTGCAGGATTAGAATTCGGAATGCGTTCACGCCCGCACCAACACCGCCGACCATGACCGATTCCGTACGCCGCGGCACGCGCATCGCCCACATCGGGATCGCCGTGCGTGCCCTCGACGAGCTGCTTCCTTTGTACCGTGATGTCCTCGGCATGCCCGAGGTTCCCCTCGACGACGCCGACGGCGCCGCCATCGTGGGACTGGCGGCCGGCGAATCGCTGGTGGAGCTCCTCGAAGCAAAGTCCGACGACTCCCCGATCGGCAAGTACATCACCAAGCGGGGACCCGGCATTCACCACGTGTGTTTCGCAGTCGACGACCTCGACGGCACTTTGCAGCGCTGCCGTGATGCCGGCCTCCGGCTTATCGATGAAACACCACGCCTAGGGGCGGAGGGGAAGCGCATCGCGTTTCTCCATCCAAGCGCCACCGGCGGGGTACTGGTCGAACTGTCCGAATACTAGTCGGAGTGTCCAGCGTCACCAGTCCAGTTCGCTCCTGCTTAGCGGCAGAACTCCTTCAGGGGGAGGAGATTAATGTTCTCTACGAACCAGCGACCGCCCGGTCCCGCAACCGTCAGAATCGAGGTCTTGGCGCTGCGCTGCGCCTGAAAGAGCTCGATCTGGAGCTCCTGACGTCCGCCCGTCTTCAGACCGGGGCGGTCCTCCAGAAATCCCCATTTGTCGTGGGTGAGCGTGCACTGCATGATGATGAGGCGTTTCTCGAGATCGTCCCTCTGCATCTGATCGCGCGCGGCCCCCTTGGTCGTGCCCCAGATCGCACTCATGGTCTGCAGATCCTGCGCCTTGACCGCCGCCAGAAACCCCTCGACGGCCGCGCGCCCGTTGACGGCGCCGACCGCGTCGGGGGCCTCACCCGGGCTGACAATTCCGGGCGCGCCCGGAATCGACGTTGCGGTGCGCTGGATCGAACGGGTACAGGCGCCGATGCCGATCGCCGAAGCAATCAGCAGGGAGTACATGAGCACGCGGTTCCGTTTCATCTTTCGGTGCACGCCGGCCTCCGCCTCACGGTGTTGACCATCTTGACGGATCGGCATCGCAATGGCGAGCCGTTCGCAGCCACCAACGGTGGTCCCGTCCGTTCGTCGGGGAGAAAAGTACCCCACACGTTCTTTCACCGGATACCCCAGTGACGTCGCTTCGCTACCAGCGCCTGTACGTGAACATTGACCATGTCGCCACGGTCCGGCAGGCGCGGCGCAGCGCCGACCCCGATCCGGTGGCCGCCGCCATGTTGTGCGAGCGGGCCGGGGCCGACGGGATCACGGCCCACCTCCGGGAAGACCGGCGGCACATTCAGGACGCGGATATCCACCGGCTCTCCGCCGCGGTCACCACTGCGCTCAACCTGGAGTGTGCCGCGACCGACGAGATGCTGGCCCTCGCCGAAACACTCCGCCCCGTGGCGGTGACGCTGGTGCCCGAGCGCCGGGAAGAAGTCACCACCGAGGGTGGCCTCGACCTGTTCCGGGCGGCCGACCAGCTCAGGGAGTCGATCGTGCGCCTGAAACGCGCCGGGGTGCGCACCAGCCTCTTCATCGATCCGGACGCGGCGGCGGTCCGCGCGGCGCATGCGCTGGGCACCGATGCCGTCGAGCTGCACACCGGTCGTTACTCGCACGCGCCGGGTGATCCGAGCACGCTGCGGGCTCTGGCCGAAGCCGCCGCATTGGCCAGTGCGCTGGGGATGGCGGTGCACGCCGGCCATGGCCTGTCGGTGCAGAACGTCGGACCGGTGGCGGCGATCCCGGAAGTCGAAGAGCTCAACATCGGGCACGCCATCGTCGGACGCGCCATCTTTGTCGGGTTGACCGAAGCCGTGCGTGAAATTCGTCGGGCGATGGACGAGGCGCGCGAGGCCGATCGTTTCTGAGTCGTCATCTGAGTCGTCCTCGAATTCACCCACTTCGTCCGAGCTGCCAAGCATGAGTGCACCGCACGCCCGCCGCGAGGGCTTCCAGACGGCAGCGACGGCGTCTCGCAGCCGCCTCGCCCCCATGTTGGGCGACTCGGACAAGCAGCGGCCCGCAGGGGCCGTCGCGCCGGCCGTACGAGCACCGGCGAGGCGCAACCCGTGAAGCTCGATTGGAAGAGCGGACTGGGGATCGTGTTCAGCGCGGTCCTGCTCTGGTGGTCCCTCAAGGGAGTCAATTTCGCCGAAGTCTGGGCGGTGTTGCGTACGTCGAATGTGGTGCTGTTCGCCCTCAGTCCGATCGTGGGCACCTGCATCTTCCCGCTCCGCGCGCGGCGCTGGCGCACGATTCTCGAACCCGTGTCGGGTCGCATTCCGTTCAGTCCGCTGTGGCGGAGCACCGCGATCGGGATGATGATGAACAACGTCTTCCCGTTCCGCGCGGGCGAGTTTGCCCGCGCGTATTCGCTCACCCATGAAGTGCCGCGTGTGCCCATCACGACGGCGCTCGGATCACTGGCCGTCGATCGGATCTTCGATGCGATCGTGATCTTCGCGATGATGTTCGCGGCGATGCTCGATCCGCGTTTCCCCTCCGATGTGAGGCTGGCCGGCCGCACCGTGCCCGAGTTGGCGCAGTTTGGCGTGGGCGCGATGCTGACGCTGCTCGTGGTGTGCTACGCCATGGTGATGCAGGCCCCGCGGGTGCTGTCGGTGGTGCGCTGGGTGGCGCACCGCGTGCTGCCGCGCTTCGAGGATGTCGTGGTCGGCTTCGTCGAGAACGCGATGGGCGGCCTAGCCGTCCTCCGCGACGGCCGACGTTTTCTGGCGGTGCTCTGGTGGGCGATCGCGCACTGGGTGGTGAACGCACTGGCGATGTACGTCGGATTCATGGCCGTGGGCATGGACGTCCCCCTCAGTGCCGCGTTCTTCCTGCAAGGCGTAGTCGCGCTGGCCGTCGCCGTGCCGAGTTCGCCCGGATTCTTCGGCGTGTTCGAGCTGTCGTCGGTGCTGGGCCTGGCCGTGTACGGCATCACCGACAAACTCGCCGTGAGCTGGGCGCTTGCCTATCACCTACTCAGCTTCATTCCGATCACCATCATCGGCGCCGTGTACTTCGCGCGGCTCGGGCTGAGTGTGGGCACGCTGAGCGGGACGAGCACGGAGGTTGTGCCGGTGGCACCGGCACCGGTGGTGCCCGTGGAGCATCCGCACAACGAACAGGCGCCATGACCTCAGAGTCCCGCACCGAGTCCCGCACCGAGTCCCGCACCGAACGCGCGCACGCCAAGCTCAACCTTGTCCTCAGGATCCTCGCGCGTGAAGCGAGTGGGTATCACGGCATCGAGACGCTGTTCCAGTTGCTCGACCTGCACGATCGCGTGCACGTGCGCGTGGGCACGATGCCGCCGTCACTCACCTGCGCCGGCCCCACCATGCCCGCCGGTGGACTCGGCCCCATGGAACAGAATCTCGCGTGGCGCGCCGCCGTGGCGTACACCGACGCGAGCGCGTGGCGCACGGGCTGGGCGATCGAGATCGAAAAGCAAATCCCGGTCGGCGGCGGACTCGGCGGCGGCAGTGCCGACGCGGCGGCGGTGCTGCGCGCGTTCGAGGCGCTCTGTCCCACGCCGTTGGGCATGGACCGGTTGCTGCAGATCGCCGGGACACTTGGCGCCGACGTGCCCTTTCTCGTGAGCGGCGCATCGCTGGCCTGGGCGTGGGGACGCGGCGATCGGTTGCTGCCGCTGCCGGCGCTGCCGAAGGCGTCGGTGTGGCTCGCCACCTTCCCCGACGGTGTAAACACGGGCGCCGCTTATGGTGCGTTCGCGCGCGCCCGCGAAGCGCGCGGTGACACGGTGCCCGCGTTCGCCTATCCGGCGTCGGCGTTTGCCTCGTGGGCGTCGATCGCCGCGCTCGCCGTGAATGATTTCGAACCGGTCGTGAGCGACATGCACACGGGTGTGGCCGGCGTGCTGCCCCTCGTTCGCGACATCGCGCGGGAGTCGCGGGCCCGCGGCACGCCGGCCATCGGCATGCTGAGCGGGAGTGGCGCCACCTGCTTCCTGCTCTCTAACGGCGGAGTGGATCTGCAGGCCAACCTTCCGATTGCGCTCCTCTCGACCTTCACCCGCTGATCAGAACGACGCCACGCGCATGCCACGCGCATGCCACGCGCACGCCACGCGCACGGCGCGCGCGGATGGCTGCTTGGTCAGCAACAGACTCGACGGGGCGTCGTGGGTGCGCCTCCCAGCGCAACTCTGCCCGTCCACGACGCCCGCCGTACCACGACCTGAACTACTTCTGGCTCTTCAGGGTTTCCCGTGGGTCACGGTTCGGCGCACCGTGATTCCACGTCTAATCCACCGCTGTGAAAGCAGATCGCCCTCGTGAACGCCTCACGATTCCGCAACCCGCGCGCGCCGTACTGGATCCACTGTCTCTTCGCGTTGAG
>CANGXK010000160.1 GCA_947457715.1 Gemmatimonadota bacterium | reverse complement strand
TATCGCACACTCGCCGACATGTACTTGTCGGTGCAGAACTTCTCGCCGTCCAATCCGAGTCCGTACGACGACACGGGCTGGACCTTCCAGTACATGCGCAACGTCGCGGTGCTGGCCGTCAGTGAACGGAGCATTCTCGATCAGGCGATGACGCCGGTGCTGGCCACGGTGCGTGCGGCCGGCGGTGTGGAAGGCACGGGACCGGTGCTGATCATCGATCACACCACGGACAACAACCTCATGAAGTTCCGCACGGCGCACGCCACCGTGCGCATGCGGGCTGCGGAAGCGGCCTTCGATGCGGCCGGGCGCACGTTCCGCGCGGGCGCGTTCATCATCCCGGCCGGCGACCGCGCGAAGCTCGAGACCACGCTCACGGAACTCGGACTCAGCGCCTACGCCGTGGCGGCCGCACCCGTGGTAAAATCGCACGATCTCGACCTGCCGCGCATCGGCTACGTGCACGCCTGGCAGCGCACGCAGGATGAGGGCTGGGTGCGGGCCGCGCTCGATACGTACGGTGTGCCCTACACGTACTTCGCCGATATCCGGCTGCGTGAGGGCAACCTGCGTGCGAAGTACGATGTGATTATCTACCCGAGCGTGGGCGGCAGCGCCCAGGCACATGTGGCCGGTATCATCAAATCGGGGGAGACGCCGCTGCCGTACAGGAAGTCCGCGGCCACGCCGAACCTCGGTGCCAACGACAGCGCCGACGACATCCGCGGCGGCATGGGCATCGAGGGGCTCACCGAGCTGTACAAGTTCGTGCAGGCGGGTGGCACGCTGATCGTGGAGGGCTCGACCACCACGATCTTCCCGGCGTACAACCTCACGAGTGGCATCACGGTGGAATCGCCCGCCGGCCTGTTCGCCCGCGGTACGATTCTGCGCGGGGTGGTGAGCGATCGGACCAGCCCGCTCGCGTACGGATTCGACGCGCAGATGCCGGTGTATTTCAACCAGGACCCCGTGCTGTCGGTGTCCGGGTCGGCGGGCCTGTTCGCCGGCGGTGGCGGTCGCGGATCGGCCCTCAGTCAGAACGTGACACCGAACGCGGTCCCGCTGCGCATCTCGCCGTGGACGTTCGGAGTGAATGACCCCACCGGCACGCCAGCGCTGACTGCGGACCGTGGTATGGCCGCGGAGGCTGTCGGAGGCGCGCAAGGTGGCCGTGGAGGAGCCGGAGCCGCTGGTGCAGCCGCTGGTGCAGCCGCTGGCGCAGCCGCTGGTGCCATGTTCGGCGGAGCAACGGGCATCGACGGCACGCGTCCGCGGGTGATCATGCAGTTCCCCGCCAACGCGGCAGACATGCTCCTGTCCGGCACGCTCGCCAACGGCGAGTTGCTGGCTAACCGTGCGCAGCTGGTCGACGCGCCGATCGGCAAGGGACACGTGGTGATGTTCGCGATCCGCCCGTTCTGGAGATGGCAGACGCAGGGCACGTACTTTCTCGGGTTCAATGCCATCCTGAACTGGAATGATCTGGACGCGGGGAAGTAGGGCGCGACGCTCAGCATCACAACGGCCAACGGCTTAGGTGTCAGGGAGGAGGGTGTCAGGAAGGAGGACGCAGCAACGGCGCGTAGTGCACCTGCCTCCGCCACCCTGAGACCCTCCTCCCTGACACCTAAGCCGTTGGCCGTTGTGCCGCCCCGCACACCTCACCCGCACCCACGGCACGCTATGGGCCTTCTCCTTCGGGGCACTGTCACGCGAGGAGATCGTCCATGAAATTGACTCGCGTCCTTTGCGGCCTCGCGGCCATCGCGACGCCGCCTCTCGCGCGGGTGGTGACTCCGGCGTCTGCCGTCGGCTCCGGCATTCTCGGCGGAGCCCCGCCCTCGTCGGTGATGACGTCGACGAACTCCCGTGTCGCGCGTGGATGGCGCCGAACTCCCGTGCTTCATTCCCGCACGGGGAGCAGAGCTGCCCGCGCGTCCAATCGCGCAAGCCGATCGCCTGTCGGCGGGGCCAGCGTGAGTCGCTGGCTGTTGTTACCTTCCAGTATGTCACGTGGATCGCTTCTTCGCCTCCTACTCAGCTCGGTTACTCTCGCGAGCTCAGCCATAACGGCGTCGGTCGGCAACGCCCAGACGCCCACTTCTGCCGCCAGCTGGGCTCGCGCCGGGACGCAGGGAGACTATCTCGTGAGAGATTTTGCCTTCCGCTCCGGTGAGCGCCTTCCTGAGCTGCGCCTCCACTACACCACCCTCGGCACCCCCAAGCGCGATGCCAACGGCATCGTTCGCAACGCTGTCATGATCCTGCATGGTACGGGGGGCAGCGGACGCAGCTTCCTGTCGGCCGGCTACGCGGGAGAACTGTTCGCCCCAGGCAAGCTGCTCGACAGTGCGAAGTATTTCATCGTGCTGCCCGATGGCATCGGTCATGGCGCCTCGAGCAAGCCCAGCGATGGGATGCACATGCGTTTCCCGAAGTACACGTACGACGACATGGTCACCGCACAGCATCGGTTGCTCACCGAGCACTTGAAGGTGAACCATCTGCGCCTCATCATGGGCACGTCGATGGGCTGCATGCACGGCTGGGTCTGGGGTGCGACGTATCCCGACTTCATGGACGGCCTCGCACCGTACGCCTGTGTGCCGGCGCAGATTGCCGGACGCAATCGCATGATCCGCACGATGGCGATGGATGCGATTCGCAGCGATCCCGCCTGGAAGGGCGGGGAGTACACGAGCACGCCGCCGGGGCTCCGCGCCGCGCAGATGATGCTGTATATCATGTCGAGCGCGCCGCTCGTGCAGCAAGCGCAGGCGCCGACGCGCGACAAGGCCGACAGCGTGATCCGCGCTTACCTCGATGCGCGCATGGCAACCACCGACGCCAACGATTTTCTCTATCAGTTCGACGCCTCGCGCGACTACGACCCGTCCTCGACGCTCGCGCGCATCACCGCGCCCGCCTTGTTCATCAACTCGGCCGACGATCAGGTCAATCCGCCGGAGCTCGGCTTGGCGGAACGCTATGCCGCGACCATGCCACGCACGAAGTTCATCCTGTTGCCGATCACGCCGGAGACGCGTGGACACGGCACGCACTCGGCGCCGCGTGTGTGGGGCGGATACCTCAGTGAGTTCCTCGCCGCGCTGCCGCAGCGATGACCTCCCCGTTGGTCGCCGTCAGCACGCCATCGGTCACCCAGTTGGTATCGCGCGCGCTACGCTTGCGCTGCCCGCATTGTGGCGGCCCGAAAATCTTCGCGTCGTTCTTCGAGCTCAAGGAGCGCTGTCCCTCGTGCGGCATCCGGCTCGAGCGCGGAGAGAATGACTACTTCGTCGGCGCATATCTCTTCAATCTCATTGCCGTCGAACTCATTCTGTTCTTCTGCGTGTGCGGCTTCGTGTACTTCACCTGGCCCGATCCGCCGTGGGACCTGATCACGTACGTCACGGCCTTCCTGATGCTCTCCGGCTGCGTGTTTTGCTACCCGTTCGCCAAGACGACCTGGCTGGCGGTGGATCTTGCCATTCGCCCACTCTCGCCGGAAGAACTGGATTGGCACCACGAGGGCGGCGACGTGGGGGATCGAGAACTCCCCCACGTCTGACCGCGATTACTTCTCGACGATGATCAGGTAGCGCGAGGCCGCCCAGAACTTCACCGGATCCGTGATACGGATGCTCTCACCGCGGAAGGCGCCGTCCTTCTCTTTCTTTTCCGCTTCGATCAGGCCCACGTCGTGACGCGAGACGATGCGATATGGGCGATCGCTGCGCGGCAGCGGGATGGTCAGCACTTCGCGGCGATCGGCCCGGGTGAAGCGGGACTCATCGAGCGAACGTGAAGGCACCAGCGTCTTGCCAAGTTTCACGATCAGCAGGCCGCGTGAACCGCCTTCTTCGGTGACGACCTTGTCGGCGATCAGCTGGCGACGCGAACCCACGAGATAAAACACCTTGTTCTCCCGCACGTCCATGGCCTTCACCGTGTCGGTCAGTACTGCCTTTTCGACCGTCAGCTGCTCGTTTTTCGAGCGGAGGGCACGCACCTCGTCCTGAAACACGGCGATTTCCCTGTCGCGTGTGGCCAGGCGGGCGTTCAGGTCGGCGAGGAGCGTGGCCGCTGCACTGGAATCGGCGCGCATCGTCTTCATTGTATCGAGCATCGCGGTGACCTGCCGCTGCCGGGCGGCCAACCGCTGCCGCATCTGCGTCAGGCGATCGAGAATATCCTTCTGAGCCGCCGCCGCCTCCGACTTGCCCGACTCGTCACTCTTCGAGACGCCGACCTTCGACGAGAGCCCGCGCACCTTACGCAGTTCGGCGTCCACTTCATCGGCAAACTTCGAGGCCTCGACGACCTGCGCCAAGGCGCGATCCTTGTCAGCCGTCGTGCCCTGCATCAACCCCTGCAGCGAATCACGTTCGGCGCTCGCACCGGCCAAGGCAACCGACAGCGAGTCGGCGCGCGCACGGGCGGCGGTGTCCGCGCAGGCGCTCAACGAGTGAACCAGCACAACGGCAAGCGTGGCGGACGCACGCTTGCGGAATGAGAACGGGATCATGGAATTGGTGGCGTGAGAGTGGACAATTTCAAAACCTACCCGTCCTCTGCATCACAGGAAAGTGTCGCAAATCACGTATTCGACAATCCCGGAGCGTGAAGGGGTACTTGGGGCCGCGTGACACCACTACCGCGTCCAGCCCCGCCACGCGTACAGCGTGGTGGCAGCGGCTTCATACAGTACATCGGTGAAAACCAGTTGCCGGTCGTCGGGCCGATCCAGACGAGAGAGGGCATACTCGCGCGAGGCGGCCGGCAGGCAGAGCACCGGTAGTCCTGCCTGCTCAACGGTCGCGCAGGCGCGGCGTGAATGCAGCGGAGACGTGACGAGCACCACGCGCCGCCACCGGTGTGCGCGCGCCATGGCGGCGAAGGCCAGCGCTTCGTCACGGGTGCTGTGCACGTCGTGCACAAAGCGGAGTTCCACCTCCGGCGCCATGAGCTGCGCGAGCTCCCGTTGATCCTGCTCGGAGGTCGGGACGGTGTGATCCCGGTCATCGCCGACAGCCGACAGCGCAACCACGGGGATGCCGCGGCGGCGCGCCTCCTGAAAGCCGCTGAGCAACCGTTCGAGCGCGGCACCGGTCACGCGCCCCTCGGAGGTGACGCCTCCCGACAGCACCACGACGGCGTCGGCCGCGACGTGGCCGGTCAGTGCGCTGGTCGTGTCACGCCGTACGAATGGCGCGATCAGTGGTGTCACCAGCGGCGTGTACGACACCAGCATGATCGCGGTCGTGAGTATGCCTGAGAGCCGCCAAAGCCACGCGCCATGCGAGGTCGGGGCGAGGACCGCACCGCACAGCATCAGCATCACGCGTGCGGGAACGATGGAGACGCCGGTCGCCGTCCACAGGCCAAGGACGGACGCCAGTTGCGCGAGCGCGACTCCGAGCACCGCTCCGGCGCACCGTACCAACCACGCGGGGGCGCGGCTGCCGGCATCGGCGCCGCGCCCCCGAAGTAACAGATCACTCACGGCTGTCACATCGCCGTCGTGATCACCACCGTCACTGCTGCTCCTGCGTCACGCGCTGTCCCGAGGGAGGCGACTGATATTTGTCGAACCAGCTCCGCAAATAGAGCTGCGTGCGGATAAAGTTCGATGGCGTGGAGCTGGTGCCGTGCCACTCGTTGTTGAAGCGGATCATCGCGGTCGGCACCTTCCGGATCTTGAGCGCCTCGTAGTACTCCTCCGTCTGGCCCATCGGCGTGCGCAGATCGTTCACGCCGGTCATCAGCATCGTCGGGGTCTTCACATTGCCCACATACATCAGCGGCGAGCGCTTCAGGTGCTCGCTCGGATCGTCCCACGGGAACTTGGCGAAGTTGTAGTACCAGCTCGACCCATCGGTGGTGCCGACGAAGCTGAGCCAGTTGGTCACGGGGCAGTTCGCGCTGGCCGCCGCGAAGCGATCGGTCTGTCCGACGATCCACGACGTGAGCACGCCGCCGCCGGAGCAGCCGAACACGTACAGCCGGTTGCGATCGACGAAGCCACGGTTGATGACGGTGTCGACGCCGGCCATGAGGTCGTGGTAGTCCTTGCCCGGATACGCGTTCTTGATCGCGTTGCCGAAGGCCGAGCCGTAGCCGGTGGAGCCGCGCGGATTGGTGTACAGCACGACGTAGCCATTGGCGGCGTGATCCTGGCGCGCGAAGCTGAAGCCTACGTTGTACATCGAGTGCGGACCGCCGTGAATCTCCAGCATCATCGGGTACTTCTTCGCGGCGTCGAAGTCCGCCGGCTTCACGACCCAGCCCTGAATCCGAAAGCCGTCGACCGAGGTGTACCACACCTCTTCCGTCGTCGCGAGCTTCTTGCCGGCGAGCACGTCGCC
>CANGXK010000159.1 GCA_947457715.1 Gemmatimonadota bacterium | reverse complement strand
GGATAATCCAGCCCGGCCGAAATGCTGTGGGCGGGGTGCACCTGGCCATTGGCATCCTGCAGCAGGTAACTCAGCGAGCCATGCAACACACCGGGGGTCCCGCGCGTGATGGATGCGCTGTGGCGCTCGGTATGGAGACCTTCGCCGGCCGCCTCGACGCCAACGAGTTCCACCCCGACGTCGTCCACGAAACCGGCGAAAATGCCCATCGCATTCGATCCGCCACCAACACACGCGATCACGGTCTTCGGGAGCCCGCCGGCGCGCGCCAGCATCTGCGCGCGCGCTTCGCGCCCGATGACCGATTGGAAGTCGCGTACCATGCGCGGATATGGCGCCGGCCCCACCACCGAACCGATGATGTAGTGGCTGTCGTTGACCGATCCGACCCAGTCGCGAATCGCTTCGGTCGTCGCATCCTTCAGCGTCCGAGTGCCCGACAGCACGGGCACCACCGTGGCGCCAAGCAGGCGCATGCGGAACACGTTCAGGGCCTGACGCTGCATGTCCTCCTCGCCCATGTACACGACGCACTCAAGACCGAAGCGCGCGCAGATCGTAGCGGTGGCCACGCCATGCTGTCCAGCGCCGGTCTCGGCGATGATGCGGCGCTTGCCCATCCGCCGCGCGAGCATCGCCTGACCGACCGTGTTGTTGATCTTGTGCGCACCGGTGTGGCAGAGGTCTTCTCGCTTCATCCACACCGGCGCGCCGATCCGCTCGCTCAGACGCGGCGCGAACGAGAGCGCCGTCGGACGTCCGACGTACTCGCGCAACAGCGCATCAAGCTCCGCCTGAAACTCCACGTCGTGGCGCGTTTCGTCGAATGCCGCCGCCAGCACATCAAGCGCCGGGATCAGCGTTTCCGGCACGTACCGGCCACCGAACGGGCCAAACCGGTCATGCGCGGCGGGTATGCCGCTCGTTGTCTCTAGCACGGTCACTGTTGCATCCCTGCGGCCGACTGAACGGCCGCGACGAACTGTTCGACCAACACCGAATCCTTGACACCGGTCGCGGACTCCACCCCTGAAGATACGTCTACGACATCCGGAGAAAGCAATCGAATTGCCTCAACGACATTGGATGGCCGCAGACCACCGGCGAGAATCACGCGTGCCTGCGGCACAGACGCCCGCAGCGCGGCCACGGCATCACGCAGTCCGGACCAATCCAGTGTGACGCCGGTGCCACCCAGCTGTCCAAGCACTTGTGCATCGAGCACGACGGCTCCTGCCGCTGCCGCGAGCGCGGCGGCGTCCTCGGGAAGCGTGGTGCCCGCCACCCGCAACACCGGCCAGACGGTCCGTCCAGTCTCGCGGCGAATTGCTTCAACGGTCGACGGCGTGCACGGGCCGTGCAACTGCGCGATGTCGAGATCGAGCGCGTCGACCATGGCGATCACCTGTTCGGGCGACTGGTCTCCGAACACGACGACCCGTTGTACATCCTGACGACGCTGACCCAGGACGGCACGGGCCTGCTGGACGGTGAGCAACCGCGGCCCACCCGCCATGATCGTACCGAGGTAAGCGGCGCCGGCGCGCACGGCCTGCGCGGCATCACCGGCGCGCGTCAAGCCGCAGATCTTGACCTCGAGGGACGACGTGCGGGTGAGGCTGGCGGCGTCTGTCGTGATCACCGGCGTGCCGTGGTTGACCGCGCAATGCCCGCCAACGCCCGCACCGCCGCCGCCGGATCCACCGAAGCCGAAATCGCGCTCCCCACGAGAATCGCATCGGCGCCCGCGAGTGCGGACGGGGCGACGTCCTCGGTGGTCTGCATGCCGCTTTCCGCCACCGCGATACAGTGCGTGGGAATCAGCGGGATCAGCGTGGGCGCGGTGCTCGGATCGATCACGAGCGTTTCGAGGTTGCGATTGTTCACGCCGATCACGGTGGCGCCGACCGCGAGCGCGCGATCCAACTCCCACGCGTCGCGGATCTCGACGAGTGTTGCCAACCCGTATTCGCGGGCCGCATCCATCATGATCGGGAGTTCGGACGGCGAGAGGGCACGCACGATCAGCAACGCCGCCGAGGCGCCGCGAACGCGCGCTTCCAAGAGCTGCACGGGATGTACGAGAAAATCCTTCCGAATGGCCGGCGCGGTGACGCGTGCGGCCACGGCCGCGAGGTCGTCGAGCGTTCCGCCGAACCGGGTCGGCTCGGTCAGGACAGAAATGGCCGCCGCGCCACCCGCGACGTACTGCGCCGCTTGGGCGGCCGCATCGAGGCCCGGGTTGATGGCACCCTTGGACGGCGATGCCCGCTTCACCTCGGCAATGACCCGGATGGCCGGACCGCGCAGCGCCGCGGCAAACACCTCCGCCGCCCGCGGCGTGAGCGCGAGTTCACCGGCCTCGCGTCGCAGTGCCGACAGGGTCGACAGTGCCTGACGAGCCCGTTCATGCGAGGCCCGGGTCAAGTGGCCGAGGGTCCCCGTGGGGAAGGTCCACCCGGGTCGTGAAGAAAATGCTTGCACTTCGGCCTGTGTTCGGTTAGCGTGGCCACTGGTGGATTCGGCCTGCATTCGGGGGCCGACTCTGTAGGTCCCCTTTCGTGGAGCAACGATGCCGCTCACCAAGCGACAGCGGGAAATCCTGTCCTTTCTCTCCGATTACAACGACGAGAACGGATACGCCCCGAGTTTCGAAGAGATCGCGTCGCGATTCAACTATAACTCGCTGGCCACGGTGCACGAGCACCTCACCAATCTCGAACGCAAGGGATATATCAAGCGCTCGTACAACGAGAGTCGCGCGATCGAAATCTTGCCGTCCGAGTTGTTTCAGCGCTCGGTCGATTTGCCGTTGCTGGGCTCGGTGGCCGCCGGTGCGCCCATCGAGGCCATGCATACGGGTGAAACGATGTCGGTGCCCGATGGTTTCCTGCGACGGAGCGGAAGCCATTATGTGCTGAAGGTGCGCGGTGACTCGATGATCGAGGAGCAGATCAAGGACGGCGATTACGTCGTGATCAACGATCGGAACGCCGCCGACAACGGCGAAATGGTGATCGCGATGCTCGATGGATCGGGCGCCACGGTCAAGCGCTACTACCGGGAGCGGGACGGACGCATCCGCCTCCAGCCCGCGAACGAGACCATGTCCCCGTTGTTCGTGCACGAGGACGACGTGCGGATTCAGGGGATCGTCGTCGGCGTCCTGCGTCGGTATTGAGCGGCTTCGGAACCGGTCATGGCCGGGTCGCATTCGAGGCGGCGCGGAGCCGCTGCAGCGCCGCATGGCCGACCCCGTCGGCCATCGCACGTCGCGTAGCGGCCACGGCGTCCGCATAGCAGCCACCATCGCGACTCACGTACAGTGCGGCTGCAGCGTTCAGCAGGACGGCCGATTGGGCCCCTCGTGGCCCGTGCCCACGGAGCACCGCTTCGATGACCGTGGCGTTGTGCGCCGGATCGCCACCCGCGAGGTCGTCGAGCGACACACCGGTCACGCCGTGGTCGGCAGGGTCGATCGTCCACGCGGCCGTGCGACCGTCGCGAACCTCCATCACATGCGTCAGCCCGAGGGGGGAAATCTCGTCGAGGCCAGGTTCACCGTGCACCACCATCGCCCGCACCGCCCCGAGTTCGGCCAGCGCATCGGCCAGCAGTTCGAGACGCGCCCGCTCTGCGACACCGACCACCTGACGGCCGGCCCGCGCGGGATTGGCCAGCGGACCCACGATGTTCATCACCGTCGGAACAGCCAGTTCGCGTCGGACCGGACCGACGTGACGAAGCGCAGGATGCATCAGCGGTGCGAACATAAACACGATGCCCGCGTCAGCCAGCGTCGCCGCCATGGCCGCCGGGGACGCGTCAATGACGACGCCCAGCGCTTCAAGCACGTCCGCGCTCCCGGAGCGGGACGTAAACGAGCGATTTCCATGCTTCGCCACCCGCACGCCCATCCCGGCCGCAACCAAAGCCGACGCGGTGGAGATGTTGAAGGTGGTGAGGGCCCCACCGCCGGTGCCGCACGTGTCCACCAACTCCTCCGGGCGCTCGGCGGAAAGCACGATCATAGCTTCGCGCAGCGCCTCGACGACACCCGCCACCTCCTTGGGGGTCTCGCCCTTCACGCGGAGCGCCATCAGAAGTGCGGCCACCTGCACAGGCGTCCCCTCGCCGCGCATGATGACGCCGAACGCCTTACGCAGGCAGTCGGCATCGAGCGACTCGTGTGCGGCCAGTCGCCGAATGGCCTGGCGAAGCGGTTCATCGGACATGGATAGACTCGAGCGGGCGCTTCTGGAGCGCGTTCCGACACATGATGAGCGAGAGGACGAGGCCGGGCAGGCACACACATTCGCCCTCTTCGTCGACGTGGGTACCGCGTTGCGCCCAGTTCGTCAGGTTGAGTACGCCCATCGACTCGGCGCGGTGCACGAGCCGAAAGCTAATGAAGCTTCCCCTCGTGAAGTGTCGGTCGCGCAGTAGATTGCAAACGCTCGAGGGTCCTGACCGCTTCTTCACCGACGCCGGCTTCCCGCCCGACGGGACATTCGTGTCATGGCCCGCCCACGACACGGATCGGTTCACGGAGGCCTTCCGCCGCGCCGTGCTCCGCCTCTTCATACCCGTGGAGCGCTTCGACGAGGAACGATGGGGTGCTACTGCAGGCGGTGCCCAGCTCCGGGGCCGCCACGAGTGCACGGACCTCCGTCTTCGTCCGCGCAGCCATTGGCGTCGTGACCGATACTACAATGCGGCGCGGCCAATTGGTCCTCCGGCGGAGCGGATGTGGAAGCCGCTGTTTCGCACAGACCTCTGCCCGTACATGCAACATTGTATGGACGTGGCGCCCGGGATCGCGCTGACGTCGTGCTGGGCGACTCCCGGCGGGAGCGCGATATTCCGGATACCACAGACCCCAGAAACCAGGAGCGGTGAATGCGAACGACACGGATGGCACTGTTCACGATGGCGCTGTTCACGATGCCGCTGCTCGTAGCGAGTGCATCGGCGCAGGCGACCGGAAGCGCCGGTGCTGCCGGTGCCGCCGGTCAGGCCGCGCAGCGAGCGGCGGCCGCGAACAAGCCGCGTACCATCGAGGGCATCAATACCGTATGGCTCGAGGAGCTCACGCAGCCCGAGTTCCGCGACATGCTCAAGGACGGCTATACCACGGTGCTGATCATGACCGGAGGCGTCGAGAATAACGACGGCAACCTCCAGATGAACAAGCACAACATCAACATCAAGCTCCTGGGCGAGATGATGGCGCGGAAGATGGGCAAGACCCTCGTCGCGCCGCTTGTCACTCTCGAACCGGGCAACGTGGGCCCCAACATCCAGCCGGGTCGGGCGGGCCCGATGCTTTCACAGGCCACATATGCCGCGCTGTTGTTCGACATGGGCAACTACCTGCGTAGCATGGGCTTCAGGGAGATCTACTACATGGGTGACAGCGGCGGCAACGCGCGCGGCATGCAGACCGCGGCCGATTCGCTCACGAGGCTCTACGCCAGCAGCCCGGATACGGTGGTGTTCAAGCACATCCCCGAGTTCTACAACCACACCTCCGTGGTACAGCCGTACATCCAGAACGAGCTCAAGATCCCCGAGGGGATCCGCATCGGCGCGAGTTCGGGCACCAGCGGTTTGCACGAGGAGCTTGGCATCGATGCGACCATGGCGCTGGCCGATCCGCAATCGATCCGCTTTGCGCAGCGCGCCAAGGCCGGTCAGGCGGAGATCAACGGGATCAAGTTCGAGTCGCTGGCATGGCTGCAGGAGCTCGGGCGGAAGGTCGCCGAGCTGCGCGTGAAGACGGCGATCAAGGCGATCAGCGACTATCGAGCGACGTTGGCAAGACCGTAGCACGACACGCTGGACTGGCGCTCACTGCAGCGTGTATGCGCCCGTCAGCATCACGCGGCCGTGAATAGCGTCACATATTATGCGATGCATTCCGATACGAAAGCCACCGTCGGTATTGGCTCCGGCGCCCACGCACCTGCCGCGCGTGGGCAAACCTCATCGCGAACGGGGAAGGTCAACGCGTGTCCCCGTTCCCCGTTCCCCGTGAACTCGGCGAAGTACGCGTGCCGATCGCTGGCGATGGCCGCGTCGATCGTGCTGGCATCGCTACCGAACGCCGTGCTCGCGCAGACGGGGGCGATCAGCGGCACGGTGTGGAGCAGACCGACCAGCGGGCCGATCGGGGTGCGCTCGTCCGGCTTCCGGCCGATGGGCGAGAGGTACGCACCGATTCATTGTGACGCTTCCGGCTGGAACGGCTATGCCTAGGCGCGCACGAGTTGCACGTGCAGGCACTGGGCTACGCGCCGCTCATCACCACGATCAGCCTCACCGCCGACTCCACCCTTGCGGTCGACATCGACTTCGAGCGCCGTCGGGCCACCGGGATGGGTCGGTTCCTCAGCCGAGCGGAGCTCCTGCGGGAGAGCGGCCGATCGCTCGCATCGGTGGTGCGCTCGAGGATCCCGGGTACGCGCGTCTGGGACGTCGGGAGCGCGCAGGT
>CANGXK010000158.1 GCA_947457715.1 Gemmatimonadota bacterium | reverse complement strand
GAATCGGTGAGCCGGCCGTCGTCGAGCAGTTGCAGCAGGATGTTGAACACATCCGGGTGCGCCTTCTCGATTTCGTCGAACAGGATCACCGCGTACGGGCGGCGACGCACAGCCTCGGTGAGCTGCCCGCCCTCCTCGTAGCCGACGTAGCCCGGCGGGGCGCCGATGAGCCGCGCCACGGCGTGCTTCTCCATGTATTCGGACATGTCGATGCGCACCATCGCGTGTTCGTCGTCGAACAGGAACTCCGCGAGCGCTTTGGCCGTCTCCGTCTTGCCCACACCGGTGGGGCCGAGGAAGATGAACGAGCCGATGGGTCGATTGGGGTCCTGCAATCCCGCGCGCGAGCGCCGTACGGCGTTCGAGACGGCTTTCACCGCCTCGCGCTGCCCGACCACGCGCGTGGCCAGCACGTCTTCGAGCTTGGTGAGCCGCTCGCGTTCACTTTCGAGCATGCGCGTGACCGGGATGCCGGTCCACCGGGCCACGACGTCAGCCACGTCGTCGGCGCCGACTTCCTCCTTGAGGAACTGCGGACGACCATCCTGGCTGCCGAGCTTTCCTTCGGCGACTTTCATGTCGCGTTCGAGCTGCGGAATCTTGCCGTAGGTGATCTCGGCGGCCTTGTTAAGGTCACCGACGCGCGTGGCCTGCTCCGCTTCGAACTTCGCCGTTTCGATCTCCTGCTTGATGCGACCGACGGCGCCGAGCGTTTCTTTCTCCTGCTGCCACTGGGCGCGCATGCCGGTCGTCTTTTCCTTGAGATCGGCGAGTTCGCTCTCGAGGTCGCCGCGCCGCTCGACCGAGGCGGGATCGGTCTCCTTGCGCAGGGCCTGCCGTTCGATCTCGAGCTGCACGATGCGGCGGTCGACTTCGTCGATCTCCTGCGGCACCGAGTCGATCTCGATGCGCAGCCGCGAGGCCGCTTCGTCGATCAGGTCGATCGCCTTGTCGGGCAGGAAGCGATCGCCGATGTAGCGATTGGAGAGCGTGGCCGCCGCGACGACGGCGCCATCGGTGATGCGCACGCCGTGATGGGCTTCATAGCGTTCCTTGAGGCCGCGGAGAATCGCAATCGTGCTCTCGACACTCGGCTCCCCAACGAACACGGGCTGAAAGCGACGCTCGAGGGCGGCATCCTTCTCCACGTGCAGGCGATACTCATCGAGCGTGGTCGCACCGACGACGCGCAGTTCCCCGCGCGCGAGCATGGGCTTGAGCATGTTGCCCGCGTCCATGCTGCCTTCCGCCTTGCCGGCCCCGACGAGCGTGTGCAGTTCGTCGATGAACACGACATACAACCCTTCGGCGGCGGTGATCTCCTTCATCACCGCCTTGAGCCGCTCCTCGAATTCGCCGCGGAACTTCGCGCCGGCGATGAGCGCGCCAAGATCGAGTGACACGAGCTTCTTGTTGCGCAGCCCCTCGGGCACGTCGCCGCTGATGATACGCTGAGCGAGTCCTTCGGCGATGGCCGTCTTGCCCACGCCGGGCTCGCCGATGAGCACCGGATTGTTCTTCGTGCGCCGCGAGAGCACCTGAATGACGCGACGGATTTCCTCGTCGCGTCCGATCACGGGATCGAGCTTGCCCTTGCGCGCGGCTTCGGTGAGATCACGCGTGAACTTTTCGATCGCCTGATACTGCCCCTCGGGCGACTGATCGGTGACCTTGTGCGACCCGCGCACCAGCTTGAGCGCCTCGAGGAGCGCCTTGCGGTGCGCCCCGACGGTGGTGAGTACGCGCATGCTGTCGGTGCCCTTCGCATCGGAGAGAGCGAGCAGCAGGTGCTCGGTGGAGACGTATTCGTCGCCGAGGGCCTTGGCTTCCTTCTCGGCGGCATCGACGACCTGCGTGAGTTCGCGACTGAAGGTCGGCTGGGCGTCGCTCTGCTTGGCGTAGCGCGCGGCCTCCTGTTCGGCGGCGGCGCGGACGCTGGCGACATTGGCTCCGACGCGCTGCAGCACCGGGACAACGATGCCTTCGTCCTGGGCGAGCAGCGCCAGCAGGAGATGCAGATCGTAGACGAGCGGATTGCCGGCCGTTCTCGCGAGCGAGACGGCTGCATTGAGCGCCTCGGCGCTCTTCACGGTCAGACGGTCAGGATTGATCATGGGTCGAGAGAGTGGCAATCACGGTGCCGGACTGCGGCTGCCAATACTGCAGGCACAGTCACCGCGTTCCAAGGGGGAAGTCCAGACAGTGGCCAGTTGAGCAGATCGCGGACGCAAAATGGCGCGCCGGGTCCGTCCACCCGGCGCGCCATCATGAGTTTTCTTTTGGGTCTCGTGGTGCTCGTTTACGCCCAGCTTACTTCACCACGATCATCTTTTTCACCAGCGGCACGCCATCCACCTCGAGGCGATACAGATACACGCCCGAAGCGGCCTCCCGCCCGGTTGCTTGGACCTTGCCATCCCAGTACGCGACGTAGTCGCCGCACTGAACGGACACTTTTTCCAGCGGTTGACCTCCGGCCACCCCTCCGGTTCCGCCCTGCAACACCGGCGTCGCTACAACCTGCATGATCATGTTGTAGACCTTCAAACTGACGCGGTACTGCCGGCCAGGCTCGGTACAGTTGGGTGCATCACCCACACTGAACGGGATGCGAGTCTCAGGATTGAACGGATTCGGATAGTTCTGTCCGAGCGTTGCTCCATTGCGGCGTTGCTTGCTGTCCTGCGCGGCCGCGACCCGTGGCATGATGACGCTGAGAGTGAGCACCAGACCCAGTGCTCCCCACACACGTTTCATGTTGCTTCTCCGACTGACGAATCAGGGTTGTGAGTCGAAGTCTCCAAGTGAAAGGTGGAACACAGACCTGCCTATCAGGTCACCATGAAGTTACGACGCGTCACGGGGGCCGTCAAGCAACATGCCCCACGAAGGTGCCGGCCCAAGCGCGGGGGCCGACCCAAGCGTGAGGGCCGACCGCTCGCCGGTGGCCTCACCACCGCCCCTGTTCCCAAACCCCGTAGGCGCGCAGTTCGCGGGTGTCGGGCAGATGCTGGAGGATGAATTCCCGCAGCAACCGCTGATGCGCTCGGCAGTCGGCCGGCTCAACGGCTGGCGAAGCGCCGTGCAGCCAATCGGCGATGGTTTGCCGAGCGCCAGCCGGGAGCCGACGCCCCCCAGGCGCCAGTTTGGCACACCGGACACAGAGGACGCCGCCGGCGACGTGGCTGAAGCGGGCGTCCTCCGCGGCCGCAATCACGGACAGGCACTCGGCGCAGCGCTCGATGGTCGGCATGAAACCGACCTCGCTGACCAGCCGCCAGAACACCCCGAGGGTCAGGGCCACCGTTTCCTCCGCTGGCGCGTCAGCGATGGCGTCCAACCCCGAAGCGACCCCGTGGTAGACCCGTGGCGCCGCCTCGTCGTGCACGATCCGCATGACGCACTCGACCAACGCACTGGCGGCGGTGAATCGCCCCAGATCGGCCGCCAGTCCCGGACGCGAGCGCGTGGCGTCGAATCCAACGAGCGTGTGCAGGTCACGGCCGGGCCGGGTCTGAATCTGCGCTTGCCCTTCGGCAAAGAGATCGAGCCCGCTGCCAAACCGCTTCTTGGAGGATCGTGCCCCCCGAGCGACGACGGAGAGCACGCCGGCCTCCCGCGTTGCCAGCCGCACGATGCGCGACGACTCGAGATAGGGTACGGCGTGCAACACGATGGCGTCGGTGGCAATCAGGGACATGCTCTCAGCTTAGCGACTGCGCCGTGATGGCGCGTTCCCGCGTGCGGCTTACGGGCGGATCGCGAGGTCGACGCCCCCCTGATTCGCCGCCACCCGCCGGACCTCGGTGCCGGCCGGGCTGAACACGAGGAGAGACGTGACGGACCCCGTGCCGTTCTGGATGCAGTGCAGCCGGCCGAGGGCGTCGGCCTGGCCGCTGCCGCAGGTGACGGGGGTGCCGGTGGTGCCGGTCAGCGTGAGCCAGTCGGCCAACGCCGACGAGACGAAGCTGAGATCCGCCGGCCGCACCTTGATAATGCGGTTCGTGAAGCTCGTGAGATCCTGGTACACCGAGACGTACAGGAATCCATCGAGACCGAGCTTGACGCCGGCGCCGTAGCTATTGGCCGGCATCTTCTTGCCGAGGAGGACGCGCTTGCCGCGCAGGTCGACCTTCGTGATGCCACCCGTCGCGATCAACGTGTACGGGAAGCTCGCGAAACTGGCATCACCGCCCGCGCTGATGTACCCGACGTCGCCGTCGACCAGCGCCGACGCGTCCGAGCCGCGCAGTCCCGGCAGCACGATCGTGTCGCGCACGGTGCCGGTGTTCGGCACGCGGATGAGACGGACATCGCCCTGCACCGCATAGTTCACTTTGCAGTTCGCATTGGCGTCGACGATCCAGGTGGCATTGTCGAACTGAAAGAGATCGGTGGGACACGTGCCGGCGTTCGTGATGCGTGTGCTGGTCGCGGTACCGGTGCCGGCGAAGGACACGAGCGCGACGCTCGAGGAATCACGCAGTGCCGCACCGATGAGCGTCTGCCCACCCGCCCCGGACAGGAGACGGGCACGCGACGGATTGCTGCGCGAGGGAAGCTGAATGCGACGGGTGGTGGAGGTGCGCACGTCAGTGACGTACAGCAGATCACCAGCGCCACGGCTCGAGACCGTGAGCACCGTATCACGCAGGAGCGTAAAACCGCCGGCATCGAACGCGGAGGTCGGTGCGAGCGTGAGCTTGGTACTCGCGCTGCCGGTGTCCCCGAGGAAGGTGAGGCCGGGCTGGATAAAGCCGTCAAGCACGATGATGCCGCGCGGCGGCTGGGGCGTGCTGTTGTTGATCCCGTCATCCCCGCAGGCGGCGAGCGCCGTGAGCAGGACAACGGCGGAGGCGGCGAGGGTGCGGCGGCGAACGGTGGAGCGAGAGCGGACCTGCGGGGTCATCGAGGGGAGTGTTGCAGGGTGAACGACATCGCCCAGGAGCGCCCAGGCGACGGGAATCCGCGAACCGACTGCCACGCGGTATCGGCGGCGTTTTCGACCGAGAACGCCACCAAGGCGTCGAGACCGGGCCACGGCCAGAAGGGCAGCGCGCGCAGTTGCTGCGCGATGGTGATGTCGACGAGCGACAGCGCGGCCAATTCGAAATCGGGGTTGCGTGGGCCGGCGGTGTACGGCCGGGCGCCCATGCCGCGCCACGCGACGGTGGCGTGCTGCGCGGCCGTGTTCAGCTGCAGCTGTGCCCCACCGGCCACGCGGGGCACATAGGGGGTGGGAATGCGGAGGCCGCCCGTGCTGAGGACGGCGTCGTATGCGGTCACCCACGCCGAGGCGGCGGCGATGCCCAACGCGAGCTCGGCGCGCGACTCGAGGCCGCGCAGGCGTTCTACGCCGACGTTGGCGGGACTCCAGCCGAAGTTGCCGGGGAACCAGACAATCGCGTCACGCGTGTTGCGCGCCACGACGGCGCCTTCGATGCTGGCGCGGCGGTGCACGGCACCGGTGACCATGCGCAGGCCGCTGCCGATATCGAGATCGACGCGCTCCGGTGACAACGCACGCACGAACAACCGCTGCGGTGAGGAGAAGTACAGATCGTAAAGCGTGGGGACGCGCACCGCCTGCGCCACCCGGCCGAACGCCACGACTTGCACGCCATCGCCGAGGCGGGCGACTCTGCGCTCACCACCGAGGGACGCCGTGGGCAGGACGCCGCTGCCTTCGATGAGATCGGCGCGCGCGCCGACGTCGATGCTCCATCGATCGTCGCTCGTGGCACGCCACGCGCGCTGCACGGCGGCGAAACCACGCCGGCGTTGCTGCGTGATGCCGCCGGTGGCGGCGAGTCGATCGGCACCGACACCGAGACGCCACGCGATGTCGCGGAGTGCCCCACGCCACTCGGCATCGGCCGCCCACGCCACCGCCCGCGAATCGAGCGCGGGGCGCGTGGGATCGACATAGCGCAGCGCCAATCGACGCACGCCGGCCACCAGCACGGTGCCACGCAGTCCGGTTTGGGCCCGCACCAGCACGCGGTCGGTGCGCGCGCGATCGGCATCGTAACTGCGCACGTTGGCGGGACCGACCATGCCCCGCTCGCTGGTCGAACCGAGCACGGAGAGTTGCGCGCGGCTTCCGATCACCCCGAGCGAGGCGGTGGCGCGTTGTTCGTCGTTGTTGACACGCGCTTCACGTTGTGGTGCCGCGCCCGCGTCGTTCATGAACGGGAAATCGTTGGTCGCGCTGCGCCACGCAGCGCTGGCCTGCCACAGCGCGCCGGCGGCTTGCGCGTGCCACGCGCCTTCCATGGTGTGCTGCCCGAAGGCACCCAGTCGCACGGACGCCACGCGCTGCGCAGACGACGTGAGCGCCAACACGCCGCCGGTGGCACCAGCGCCGGTGCCGACCGGGTCGGCGCCGAGCGCCACCGTGGCCGATTGCAGCCCGGCCAGCGGAATGTCGGAGACGTCGGCCATACCGGTGGCGGGATCGTTGAGCGGCATCCCGTCGAGGGTGATCGCGACCTGCTCGCGACGCGCGCCGCGCAGCGACAGCCCGGTCTCGCCACGGGCCGTGCGCAGGTTGGTGTACGGCATGAGGGCGATGACCGCAT
>CANGXK010000157.1 GCA_947457715.1 Gemmatimonadota bacterium | reverse complement strand
CCCACGGCGCACTTGAATCGTGCCACCGTGAGCGACACGGTGGCGGCTCGTCAGTCGTTCTATCGGCCAGTGGTCGGCGCCACGGCGCGCGCGTCCGACGACCTGCCGGTATCGGTTGCCGCCCGCCTCTCGGAAACGGTGAGCGTTCGGGCGATGTTGGACAGCTTCGACTTCAATCTCCCCGACTCCACCAAGTTCCGGGAGTACCGTTACAAGGCGCGCCTCACGCCGGAGTACGTGGCGCAGCCGTCCATCGGGTATCAGCAGGGTGGATTCGGCCAGGGCACGTTCGGCGGGACCACGGTCGTCTTGAGCGACCTGCTGGGTGACCGTCGCCTCGCCCTCTCCGGCGCGATCAACGGCCAGCTCAGCGACGCGCAGGTATTCGTGGGCTACACCAGCCTCGGACGCCGCTTGCAGTACACCACGGGGGTGATTCAACAGCCGATCTATCTGTTGTCGAATTACATCCAGGAACCGCTCGGCAACGACCAGTTCTCAGAATCGCAGGAGATCACGCGCCTCGTGGTGCGGCAGGTTTTTGCCGCCGGACTGTATCCGCTCAATCGATTCACCCGTTTCGAACTCGGGGCACGCTTCCAGAACATCGACCAGCAGAAGTTCCCCTTCACGCGTCTGGTCGACTATCAGCAGGGGTACGCCACCGGCTTCGAGCGGGGCCCCACACAGAACGTCGCGTCGGCCAACACGATCTCGCCCTATCTGGCGTTCGTGACGGATAACACCATGTTTGGCTACACGGGACCGATTTCCGGACGCCGCATGCGCCTCGAAGTGGAGCCCAGCGTCGGGACCTGGAAGTGGACCGAGTATGTCGCGGACATCCGCGGCTATTACCCGATCCTGTTCAACTACATCACCTTCGCCACCCGTTTCACGAGCAGCATGTCGGTCGGGCGCGATGAACTGCGTTTCCCGAAGTGGATCGGCCGGCCTGACTTCATCCGCGGGTATAACCGGGAGGATCTGGGCTCGATTACCTGCACGGGCCTGCCCACCGACGACGGCACCTCCTGCAACTCGGTGGAGCTCATCGGCAGCCGGGTGGCGTTCGCGAACGCCGAACTGCGCTTCCCGATCATCCGAAGCTTCGGTGCCCGTCTGCCCATCGGACTCCCACCGATCGACGGACTGTTCTTCTACGACGCCGGCGTGGCCTGGTCGAAGGGCCAGCAGGTTCTGGCGAGCCGCCCCGAGGGGTATGACTTCTCCCGGCAGCGTGCGCTGCTGCAGAGCTATGGCTTCGGCGTGCGCATGAACCTGTTCGGGATCGCCATCGTGCGTTGGGACTGGGCGGTGCCGGTCAGTCGACCGGGCACCAGGGGCTTCGGCACCTGGTTCTTCGGCGCGAGCTACTGAGCCGCCTACCCGGTCCGCGCCGGGGAGGCACAGATGGGGGGGCGCCGGGGGATTTTCCCTGCCGTCCCCCCTCCCTGCATCTGCCTCCGACAAGTACTTTCCCCTCGTGCGCACGCTCATCGTGACGGCGGTCGTGCTCCTCGCGTGCGGTGTTGCCGGCGGCTGTGCCGATCGCTCGTCCCGCCCTTCCGGAGCCGACGCCCCTCCCAGCATTCCCGGTGGTCCGGACCCGATCGTCTTGCGCGTCTCGCGCGACGGCGGCGTCATGCGCGCTACCCGCTATCCGGATCTCGATTCCACACTGTGGCGATCGAGTGCCCGTGTTCCGGCCCTCGATCGCATCATCGCGTTCGGCGCCGCCGACGGCTATCTCGCGGCGGTCGACACCAGCGGGGCACCGGTACGCATCGATGTACGCCTGGGTACCGTGACGACGTCCAGCACGGACGAGATCGCGTTGACCTCGTCCGCCGATGGTGGCGCGATCTACGCCCTCACGAGGGATGGCGAAATCACGCGATATACCCCTAGCGGCGGCGACTGGCGCTTCAGGCCGCTGCTGCCCGCGCATGCACTCTACGCGCAGATGGATGGCTCGCTGATCGTGGCCGGTGCCAGGGGAGATCGGGCCATCGTGTGGCGCGTACGTCCGCCCGGACAGGACGTCACCGACAGCCTGTCATTCGATATCGGCGGCGACGAAGCCGCGCTTCGTCAGTCCGTCGGTGCCACTGCCGGCAGCGTGGGCGATCGCATCTTCTTCGGCGGCAACGAAGAAGTGATCGCGGTGCGCACCCGCGATCTTGCCAAGGCGCTCGAAGTCGACGTTGGCGACCCCGTCACCGCGATTGCGGCCACACCGAGCGGCGACCGCCTGTTCGTGGCCATCGCCGACGAAGCGTTGGTGCGGGTGGTCGATCGGTTCGAGGAAGCCGTGACGGGCAAGATCAAACTGCCCGGCGTGCCTCGTGCCCTGCGCATGGACCCGCTGGGTCGCGTGCTGCTGGCACGCGGAGGGGCCGACTCCGTGTACGTGATCAGCCTTGGCAGCGATGCCATCATCGGCGTGGTGCGCAGCGCGTGGCGCGGCGACCTGCCGCTCGTGCTCCCCGATGGGGCCATCGCGACGACGCGCGGCGACGATGTGGTGTTCGCGCATCCGTCTTCGCTGGCCGACATGCGTACGGTGGACGGTGGGGCGCAGCAGTTCTGGTACACGCTGCGCTGGAACGGCTTCCGGCCTCGCGCGGCGGGACTCGACCAGCCAGTGCAGTTCCGTACCAGCGCCCCGCGAGACTCCGTCGACTACGCCGACAGTGCGGCGGCGCACGAGTTCGCACGCGATACGACACGCCCCCCGTCAGCGCCCGGCACGCGCACGGACTCCGCCGTGCCTTCGGCGTTCACGGTGTCGTTCGCGGCCGTGCTCGATGAGAAGCAGGCGCGCCAGGTGGCGCTGCGTATCCGCGTCGTCGATGGCGAGACGCCGCGCATCACCACCTCCGACCGCGCCGGCAAGACGTTATATCGCGTCGTGCTCGGTCCGTACCCGACGCGAGCCGACGCAGAACGTGTCGGCCAGTCGTCGGGACAGAGTTATTGGATCTTCCCGGGGGCACCGTGACGTCGCTCAGCCTGTCTGAATCGTGGGAGATGGAGGGCCGCCGTCTGGCGCCCCTGCTCGACGGCCTCTGCTCGGTCGTCGTCGCGGCCACTGATCCGGACGTCGCGACGTCGATGGCGCTCGGTATCGCGCGCGCGCAAGGACTGCGTCGCCGCGTGGCCGTCGCGGACCTGATCGGCGAGGCACCCGCGATCGAAGCGCTGCTTCACGGCGACGATCCTCACGGGATCTCCGACAGCTTCCTCTACGGCGTCTCGCTGAACAAGATCGCACGCCCGATGGCCGGTGCCGACAACGTCTTCCTCATGCCGAGTGGCACGGAGGCCGTAGCGCACGGCGCCGTGTACGCGAATGAACGCTGGCGGCGCTTGGCGGCCGGGTTTCATCAGGTCGGTGCATTGCTCGTGGTCGTCGCGCATCCGGCGACGCCGGGTTTCGCCGACTTGTGTGCCTACGTGGGCGCCCTGATGCCTGTGGGTGCCACGGTATTCCCGACACCTCCCGGGGTGCCGCTGATCGCGCCGCCCGCGCCGCCACAGCCTACGCCACCGCCACCCACGCCGTCGCCCAATGCGGCTCGGGCACGTGCCGCCGCTGACGACAAATCGCGCCGCCAACGGCGACTCATCGCCATCATCGCCGTCGGGGGCGCGATCGCCATCGGCGTCAGTGCGTTCTGGCCGCAGCTGATGGCGCGCCTGCCGGAGCCGGTCGCGGCACTGCTCACCGGCAAGCCGCGCGAGCCCGACCGCACCACCTTCGTCGTGCCGCCAACGCCCATGGACACGTCGGTACGCGGTGACAGCGCCGGGCGCGACTCGCTGCTGCGCGATTCCACCGGCAGCATCCTTCCGGAACCCGATAGCGTACGCCCCGTCGACCCACCGCTCACGGTGGAGAATGCCGCCGACTCGGCCACGGCGTCGCGGTACGCCGTGTACTTCGCGACCGCGAACACCAGTGCCGCCGCCATGCCGGACGCGCGGGTGCACGCGCTCGGCGCGGTCGCCGTGTCACCCGTCACGGACGGCGACGAACAGTGGTTCCGCGTGACCGTTGGTGCATCCGCAACGCGTGCGCAGGCGGAGTCGCTGCTCACGCGCCTGCGCTCCCAGAAGCTCGTGGGATCGGGGAGCATCGTGTCCGTGCCGTATGCGTTGCGTCTCGATCGCAACATCACGCCCACCCTGATTCCCGCGCGGCTCGCCGACCTGGCGAGTCGCGGGATCATCGCCTACGCGCTGCTGCAGCCTGATGGCAGCGCCCATGTCTTTACCGGCGCCTTCGAATCGCCGACGCAAGCGACCCCGCTCGCGGATTCTTTGCGCGCCCTGCGCGTCACGCCTGTGCTGGTTTATCGAACTGGGAGAGCGTTCTAGTGCGTTTGACGAAGCTCGAAGTCCATGGCTTCAAAGCCTTTGCCGATCACCTGGAGTTTGTATTCGAAAAAGGTGTGACGGCCATCGTCGGCCCCAACGGCAGCGGCAAGTCGAATGTCTCTGACGCCGTGCGCTGGGTGCTGGGCGAGCAGCGTGCACGCGCGATGCGCGGTGCGAAGATGGAAGACGTGATCTTCCACGGGTCGTCGGCGCGCAAGGCCGTGAACATGGCTGAAGTGTCGCTGCATTTCGACAACACGGAAGGCGAACTCCCCGTCCCGTTCAAGGAAGTCGTCATCACGCGGCGCCTGCTGCGTTCGGGAGAAAGCGAGTATCTCCTGAATCGCGCGCCGTGTCGTTTGCGTGACATTCAGGACCTCGTGCGTGGCACGGGCCTGGGCGCCGATTCCGGCGTCGTCATCGAAAGCCGGATGATCGATGCCTTGCTCTCCGACCGTCCCGATGAACGTCGCGAGCTGTTCGAGGAGGCCGCCGGTGTCGGTCTGTATCGCGATCGCCGGCGCAGTGCGGAGCGCCGTCTTGAGGAGACCACGGTCGACCTCGCGCGCCTCGATGATTTGATCAACGAAGTGCAAAGCCAGGTGCGTTCGCTGGCGCGTCAGCGTCGCCGCGCCGAACGGCACGCCGAACTGATGTCGCGTCGGTTCCAGGTCGAGATCTCGCTGGCGACCCGCGAGATGGCCGCGTGGCGCGAGGAGCTCGCGGCGCTCGACGGCCGCCTGGAAGAGCTGCAGCTGGACGTGCCCGGCGGCGAGGACGCCATCGCGCAGGCCGAAATGCTGCGCGAGCAGGCCCATGGTGCGCGCTCCGCGGCCGAAGCCAGCCGGCTCGAACTCGCCCGCCTCTCCACCGAGCAGCGCGACAAGACGCAGAAGCTCGAGCGCGAACTCGCCGTCAGCGAGGAGCGTCAGCGCAGCACGACTCTGCGACGGCAGCGCGCCGAAGAAGAGCGGAAGGAGAACGAAGCCTTTGGTCGGCGTCTGCGGGAAGATCGTGAGCGCGCCATCGGTGACCGCACCACGCTCGAGAAGGAACTGACCGACGCCGGGGAAGCGCTGCAGGAGCGCCTCGCCGCCGAGCAGACCACGCGGGAAGCGGTCCAGCAGGCACGCGCCGTGCTCGAGCAGCTGGAACGGCAGGTGCGCGAACATCGCGACCAGGCCCGTCGCATCGAACTCGATCGTGATGGCGCGTCGCGTGAACATCTCGAAACGCAGAACCGCCGTGAGGCGCTCGAGATCGAGCGTCAGCAGCTGGCCGACGCGCTCGACGTCACCGAACGCGAGCTGATCGCCGCGCGCGAACAGGTGTCGATCACGCAGGCCAATGCGCAGGATGCCCTGCACGCATTGGAAGGCGCGCGGTTGGCCGCCGCCACCGCGCGGACCGCCGATGCCGAGTCGCGCAGTGCGCTGGCCAGCGCGGTGCAGTCGCGCACGGCACTCGAAGGCCGCTTGAACGCGCTCGCCGCGCTCGAGCGTGAACGTGTGGGCCTGGCCCCCTCGGCCGCCAAGCTGCTCAAGGAGCGCGAGCGCTTCGGCGAAGGGGCCGTGCTGGGTCCACTCACCGACTTCCTCACCGCCGACGGCGATGCCGCCAAGCTGGTGGAGCGCTACCTCGGCGCCACCATGCACGCCATCGTCGTGCGGGATGCCGAGGCCTCGGCCGCCGTGCGTCGTTGGCACGCGGATACGCAGCCTGGCCCGCTGCTGCTGCTGCCGCTCGATGTCGTCACCGACCTCGGTGCCGACGCCGATGCCCTCGCCGGCAGCGTGCAGTCGTCGGGCGCAGCGTCGCGGTGGGTGCGTGCGCTGTTGGGCAAGGTGCGCGCGATCGACAGCGGCGAGGCGTTCATCGACGAACGTGGCGCGGTGTTCCTGCCCGGTACCGCCACGGGCCCTGGCCCGCTGCAGCGTCGCGCCGAGATCACGCGCCTCGAGTCGGATCTCGCGGCCGCCGATGCGCGCCGTGACGAATGCATGATGGCGGCCGAAGCAGCCCGCTTGGCACTTGGCGAGGCGGAGCGTGCGCAGCAGGCCGCCATGGAAACGTCCAACCGCGCGCAGCAGGAATCGCGTCGCGCGGCGGATGTACAGCAGGAAGTCGAACGTCGTCGCGAGCGCGCCGGACGTGAGTTGCAGCAGTCGAGCGCACTGGCCGAGCGCCTCATCTCGCGTCTCGAAGAGCT
>CANGXK010000156.1 GCA_947457715.1 Gemmatimonadota bacterium | reverse complement strand
TGCCGCGCCACGCGCGTGGACTGCGAGCCAGCCCATGTGCGCGTGGAGCCGCAGTGACGAAGCAGCGTCCAAGTGCCAATCGTCGCCGAATCGCTCCGTGGCGTACCCCGCGACGAACTGGGACATGGCAGCATACCACGGCGTCGTGTCGCCTGCTGCCGGAGCCGCAGGAGGCGCAGCCCCTCGGCGAGGCGACGCTGTCCGGGTGGGGTTGGTGCCATCGGGTGCCCTGCTCAGGTGCGACCGGCGGATGAGCGCTCGTCTTGGACGTCGTGCGTTTGCTAGTCTAGAGAGTCCGTGAAGAGCAGTCTAACCCGACATCCGACCCTGTGGTTCGCTAGGTGAACAGGCGACGAAGGCGGCGCAGCACGCCGCTCGGGACACGTCGTACGCGACGCATGAGCGCTTGCTGCCACACAGGCGTTGTGCGGAACGACGACTCAGAGAACGCTCTGGCGGCAGCGCGTGCCTGAGCAAACTGCGCCGACACTTCCGCCACGTCGTCGGTGTAATGGATGGCGAGCCCGCGCGCCCGCTGCTCCAAACCGCGCTCGTAGCGCAACTGATACTTGCGCACAATGAATGCGTGCCCGAGCCAGGCCATGTGCTTCAGGCGATACGTGCGACGGGACCACGTGACCTCCCCGTCGGGGGCGCACACGTGTGCACCATAGTCGTAGTTCATCGCCGCGATGTGCGGCCTACGGAAGCAGATGGCCTTGGACTCTGGCGGCTGGAGGTAGCCAGTGCGAAGGGTGTGAAGGTCAATATCGTCAAGGGTCGTAGTCGCGCTCTCGCCGAACACGTCCCAGCCCTCGGTGTTGAGGACCGTTACCCCCAACCGCTCTTCGCGCTCAAGGTCTACGGCGGTCACGCACAGCCACTCATCCATGTCGGCCATAATCACCCAGCCGTCGGCAACCTCGCGCCACACGGTGTTCTTGAGGTCGCGCAGGGTGTCGTCGTCCAGCTTGCCGTGGCTACCAAACGCCACGACCGCGCAGCCAAGTTCGCGCGCGACCGCCACGGAGCGATCGTCACTCTCATTATCGAGGATCGTGAACGTTACGCCAGGCACGCGCCGCCGATAGTGCGCCACGGTGTGCGGGAGCAGCACTTCTTCGTTGTGGCAGAGCAGGTACACGTGCAGGGTCATGAGGCGGCGTCCCTTCTCTCGTGAAGACTCAGGCGGTGCCCGGCAGACGGCAGCGTCCCACTTCTAGTTGAATTTCAGGCAGTACCTGGGTGACGGCTCATGCCACTGCGGGTTTCGCGAGCTGCAGTTTGTTGCGGAGGGCGGCCTGCAACAAGGGTAGTTGCTCGCAGCCCTTGATGCGACGCAGCCGGGGTTCGAGTTGGAGCAGGGCCGCGGCACACCAGCGAAGTTTCTGATCACTCGTGCGCCGCGTGATCCTCGCGGCTCGACAGGCCCCCGAGGACGCGCGCAAAGAGTCCGGCATCCTGGGCGTACGGCGTCTTCGAGGGTGATGGTGTTCTGCGCCAGCACGGCGGTGGAAACGGTTGCGGTTGCGAGAGCGGACGCAGACGCCGCGAGAAGCAACCGCTTGAGAATCGGTCGCATCGTGGCCTTTGCTCGTTGGGAAGGGAGGGAGGGACGAACTGTGTGATTACAGAGAGTGCGTCACGAGTGCGTAAGGATTCCGCAGGGGCCGGCCGGGGGGCGGCGGGGGCGCTCACGGGGGGATGGGCACGCATCCGCCTTGCTCCGCGCCAATCTGAGCGCCAACGTCCCTCCCACCGCGCCGTGGTGTACGCGGCGATTCCGAAACACGTATCCGACGTGCAACGGACGTCGGAGCACCCCACAATGACATGCCCCGTCTGCACAAATACGTCAGTCGCGATGCCCACTACGTCCTGACGAGCATTGATGGCCAGGTCAATACGTTTCCGCTCACGCCGGCGGGCGAAGGTAAGCTGGCGGCCGCGGGCATCGTGCCCGAACAGAATTTCGAACGCGCCATCCTGCTGGATCTGTACCGAACCGGAGACGCCTTCTCGCGCGGCGGTGAGTTTCCCGAGGCGGTGCTGGCGAATCAGCTCGGGATGGACCTCGCGAGCGATCCGCATAAGGAGAGTGCATTCCCCACGTGCGAGGATTGCCGGAGCGTGGCCGACCTACACCTCGCACTCATCGGCCGTGCCACCGATCTCGCCGCGCGCCTGCTGTGCCCGGCCTGTCGCACAACGCCAGGCAACGTCGCGGACACCAGTGTGCCCGTGTCGCTACTCACACGGCCGGTGTTGAGCCGTCTGTTCGAGATGAAGTCCGTGGGCACTAAGGCGAACAACGTGCTTCGGTACGAAGCACTGCTCAACGCGGCGTTCGCACTGCGATGGGATGCGGTGCGGAACCAGCGCAACAAGACCCAGGCCGCGCTGTTCAGCCAGGGGGAGCTGGGCGGGTTGGATTTATAGGTGCAGGCGTGCCGCCGCCAAACTCGTTCGTGCCCTTGGCGGCGATTCCGTTCACGAAGCCCCCGAACGACAGCCCGGTGCCGCCACCGTCAGTGCCCGCCGACGTAGATGAACTTGAACAGGAAGACCGCGGCGATCAGCCAGACCATCGGGTGCACCTCGCGTGCGCGCCCGGTGCCGCCCTTGAGCACCGCGTAGGTGATGAAGCCGAACGCGAGGCCGTTGGCGATCGAGTACGTGAACGGCATCGTGAGGGCGGTGACGGCCGCCGGGATCACCTCGGTGCTATCGTCCCAGTTGAGCTCAGTCAGCTCGCGCAGCATGAGGCAGGCGACGAAGAACAGCGCCGGCGCGGTGGCATAGGCCGGCACCGTGCCGGCCAGCGGCGAGATCATCAGGCAGGCCAGGAACAGCACGGCCACCGTCACCGCCGTGAGCCCGGTGCGTCCGCCGGCCTGTACGCCGGCGGCGCTCTCGATGTACGCGGTGGCGCTCGAGGTGCCCAGCAGCGAGCCGGCGATGATCGCGCCGCTGTCGGCCAGCAGCGCCTTGTTGAGCCGGTCCATCTTGCCTTCCTTCAGCAGTCCGGCGCGCGTGGCCACGCCCATCAGCGTGCCGGTCGCATCGAACAGCTCGATCACGAAGAACACCAGCACGACGTTCAAGATGCCCCCCGACAGCGCGCCCATGATGTCGAGCTGCAAGAAGGTCGGCGCGATCGACGGCGGCAGCGCGAACACGCCGCCGAAGGTATTGCCGCCGAACGCGAACGACAGCAGCGTGACGGCGAGGATGCCGATCAGGATCGCGCCGGGCACACGCCGCCGGTCGAGCACCGCGATCAGGAAGAAACCCAGCACCGCCAGTACCACGGTGGGTGAATGCAGATCACCCAGCGTCACGAAGGTGTCCGGCGAGGCGGCGACGATGCCGGCGCTCTTCAGTGCGATGATGGCCAGGAACAGCCCGATGCCCACCGTGATCGCGCTGCGTAGACAGTGCGGGATGCCGCGGATGATCAGCTCGCGCAGCCGGAACAGGGTCACCGCGAGGAACAGGCAGCCCGAGATGAACACCGCGCCCAGCGCCACCTGCCAGCTGAAGCCCATGCCCGTAACGACGACGTAGGCGAAGTAGGAGTTCAGGCCCATGCCGGGCGCGAGCGCGATCGGGTAGTTCGCGTACAGGCCCATGATCAGCGAGCCGAGCGCGGCGATCAGGCAGGTGGCAACGAACACCGCGTCGCGCGGCATGCCGGCGTCGGCGAGGATCGACGGGTTCACGAAGACGATGTAGGCCATCGTCAGGAAGGTCGTGAGCCCCGCGACCAGTTCGGTGCGAACGGTCGTGCCATGCGCTTGGAGCTTGAAGAGCTTTTCGATCGCTACCACGATAGTCTCCGGTGCCAATAAGCCCTGGTCCCGTTCCTCACGGCCGCTCGTGTGAGGGCAAGGCGCGAAACCGCGTCGTTACGGGCGCGGCGTTCTCGTCTAGCATTTCCCATGTGATGCCTCCACACACGTGGCGATGAACCGCGCGAACGGCGCGATGTCCTCGCGGGCGCTCGCGGCGTCCAAGGCGGCCATGTATTCGCTGCGCCGCTCCACGCGGATAATCGTCCACGGGTAGCCCCCCGACGCGAGCATCACGTTCATGAGGAATCGGCCCATCCTGCCGTTCCCGTCCATGTACGGATGCACGGACACCAAGGCGAAGTGGCCGAGGACGGCCCGCACGCCAGCATCGGGCTCATCGGTGAGCAAGTGAAAGAGTGCCGGCATAAGGTCGCGCACCGCGTCCCGCGGTGGCGGCACGTGCGCCGCGTTGCGGATGAAGACCTGATCGTTCCGGTATCCCGCGAGGTCCGACGGGGTGATGACGCCGGCGTCCACACTCGGCCCGAAGAGGTCGCGGTACCAGCGGCCATGCTCATCCCCCGCCACCGCCCCCGCCTCGGCGCCCTCCAGCACGCGCTGGACGCTCCCCTGCACCGCGGCGTGGGCACGCCAGTAGCCGTGGGCGGCCATGGCGTTCCGCGCGTCCGCATCGGCCACGTGCGCCGCCGGATGCCAGTCGCCGGTCGCGACGCGCGCGATCAAGCCGTCGGTGACGCGGTATCCCTCGATGGACAGCGAATGGTACGCATCCGCGGTGTATGCCTCGGCGACGGCGTCCAGATAGCGCGCCACGTCAGCCGGTCGCCCGGGAGCTGGGGGCATCGTCGCGATGACGGCGTCTCGCATGCGGGTCCAGAGGAGCTGCAAGCGGCGCACGTAGGGCGACACGGTTCGCAGGCCGCCAAGGCTTGGGAGCGTGGTCTCGAACGGGTTCGTCTCGCTGACGGTGTAGCCGACCGTGCGGAACGTGCCGATAAGATCGTCGGCCAACGCGGCGCGGCCGACCGCCCGGAGCGCGCCGGCCAATCGGCCTGCGACGGCGCTGTGTCCGCCGGCCAGCAGGGCGCGCGTCAGGTCCGACGCGTCCGGCAGTCCGGCGAGTGCGACCTGCGCGTCCAGCGGGGCGGTCGCGAAGAACGTGGGGGAGACACGAATCAAGGCGGCCGGCACCGTGAGCACCCGGAGCCCGGCCCGAACCTCGATCTGGTCGGGCGCCGGGAAGTCGCGCGCCTTGTAGTCCAGGAGCGAGCACCCGTCCGGCAACGCCAAGACGTTGTTGGTGCCACGCGGGCTGTGGACGATGAGCTGGCGGGGGAGCACCGTGGCGCCCGCGTGGAGACGGAGCGACGAGGCGGGGTCCAGATGCCAGTCGGTTCCGAACCGCTCGTTGGCGTAACCCGCGATGAACTGCGCCATCGCGGCGTACCAGGGCGTGGTATCGCCGGGGGCGTCGCCTGGCCGCGCCGGCAGGTACCAGCCGCGGGTTACGCGACGGAGGAAGCCGCTCCGGACCAGCGCGTCGCGATGTACGCGCGAGAATTCGGCGGTGCGGAAGACCACGACCCTCGCCTGCTGTCGGAGCTGCAGGAGTCGCAGCCCTTCGGCGAGGTGACGCTGTCCCGGCGGGGTCGGTGCCATCGGCTGTGCACTCGGATGCGACCGGCGGAGGCGCGCTAGTCTCGGACGTCCTGCGCTTGCTAGTCTAAAACGATTTTGGAAAATAGTCCGAATTGACTCACGAGCGCTAGTCCCAACAGAGGGCGCATGGATTCTGCCCGAGACGGATCGACGTTGCATATGCGCGGTCATGGCGGCGTACTTGTCGCTCACTCCGACACTCTACGCGGAGTTAGCTCCGTGTCCGGAACATCGAGTCAAGTCCGACTTTGGGACACAGCGCATTTCGGCTAAATTGGAGTTTATCGAGAGACTGTGCGTCCGTTGTCGCCGAAGCGTCAATTTGAGGGCGGCGAACCAAGCGTCGAAGCAGAGTTCTCTGGCAGTCACACGATGCACGTCGGGGAAAGGCCATGACGGAGATTCTGTTTATTGTCGCCGAAGATCCCGAAGGCGGATACGTCGCGCGCAGTGTCGGCGCGTCGATATGCACCGAAGCCGACGATCTTGCTCAGCTCCGCGACGCAGTGCGCGATGCAGTGCGATGCCATTTCGATGAGGCCGACCGCCCCCGCGTGATTCGGCTTCATTTCGTCCACGACGAAGTCATCGCCGCGTAGTGCGTGCGACTTCCCCGTGATCTCTCCGGTCGCGACCTCGCGCGTTTACTCCGTAGCTATGGTTACAGCGTCACTCGCGAGTCGGGCAGCCACATGCGGCTCACAACACAGCACGGCGGCGAGCACCATGTAACGATTCCCGATCACGCCGACCTGCGACTTGGCACGCTGTCGAACATTCTGGACAACGTTGCGACGCACTTGGGTCTCGACCGGGCGACGCTCGCCTCGGCGCTTTTCACGAAGTAGCGACGGTTGCGCCAAAAGTGCGCAAAACGCGCACCGATTCGGCACCAAACCGCAACGGCCGCATCCAAACATGGACGCGGCCGTTTCGCATGCTATGTCTGTTGAATGACGTGCGAGAGCGGGCGACCGGACTCGAACCGGCGACGTCCAGCGTGGGAAGCGGTTTCAGCACTCACGGGCAGCGCTGAATCGGCGTGGTTTCCCGCTCAAGTATAGGGCGACTGACGTTGTTTGCGCTCACTGGATGAGCGCCATGGCCAGTTGGATTGGG
>CANGXK010000155.1 GCA_947457715.1 Gemmatimonadota bacterium | reverse complement strand
GAAGGTCATTCCGTGAGGGCACGCTCGCTGCACGCCGCGTTGCTGACGTCACTGTTGTGCGCCAGCTCCACGCTGCGTGCGCAACCACCGGCGCGGGACTACCTCGTGCTGGTGGCCAGTGAATCGGTGGACCGCGTGGCGCTGGTGCGCTTCGGGCCCGGCGGCGCGCGCGTGGAGCGGGAGAAGTACGTGGGCTGGTCGCAGATGGAAGTGGCCGGCCCGCACGGCGTGGCGATTGCGCCGGATGCGAAGGAATACTTCGTGACCATCGCGCACGGCACGCCGTTTGGAAAGCTGGTGAAGTACGATGCCGCCACCGACACCCAGTTGGGCAGCGTGATGCTGGGCAACTTTCCCGCCACGGCGCAGGTCTCGCCCAACGGCGCGCTCGTGTTCGTCGTGAACTTCAACCTGCACGGCGACATGGAGACGAGCGACGTGTCGGTGGTGGCCGCGAAGGAGATGGTGGAGATCGCACGCATCCGCACCTGCACGATGCCGCACGGCTCACGCCTGTCGAGCGACGGCACCAAGCACTACTCGGCCTGCATGATGGACGAGACGCTGGCCGAAGTCGACGCCAGCACGTTGTCGGTGAGCCGGCACTTCTTCCTCACCAAGGGGAAGGAGATGGGTATGACGGGCGCGCCACCCGAGCGTGGCGCGGGTGACCATACCGGGCATGGCGCGGCGGCCGCCGACATGTCAGGACACGGCATGGAACCGCCCAAGCCGGGTGACATCTCCTGCTCACCCACGTGGGCGCAGCCGTCGCGCGACGGTGCGCGCGTGTGGGTGGCGTGCAACAAGTCCAGCGACCTCGTAGAAATCGACACGAAGTCGTGGACGCTGGTACGCCGGATTCCGGCCGGCCCGGGCGTGTACAACTTGGCCACCACGCACAACGGCGCGCGCCTGATCGCCACCAACAAGCGCGACGCCTCGGTGTCGGTGTTCGACGCCGTGGCAGGCAACGAGCTTGCGCGCATTCCCACCACGCGCAAAGTCGTGCACGGCATCGCGGTGAGCGACGACGATCGGTACGCGTTCATCTCCGTGGAAGGCGTGGGGTCGGAACCGGGCACGGTGGACGTGATCGATCTCGCGACACTCAAGAAGGTGGCATCGGTGGATGTGGGACAGCAGGCGGGAGGCATCGACTTTCTGCGGTCGGAGCCGGTGAAGCGCTAGCATGCGACATCGTGGCGGCAGCATCCTCGATCGTGATCACCTCGGCGCGTTCTGTCGTCACACGCACGTAGAGCGGGCCGGTGCCGACAGCGGGCCGCTGTACGGGCTGACCTTCGGGCTCAAAGACATCTTCGATGTGTCCGGCCATCGCACGGGCTTCGGAAGCCCCGACTGGCTGGCCACGCACGACGCGGCGTCGTACACCGCCGCCGTGGCCTCGCAGCTGCTCGAGACCGGCGCCGATCTATCGGGCAAGACGCACACCGAGGAAATGGCGTTCAGCCTGACCGGCGAGAACGCGCATTACGGCACGCCCATCAATCCGGCCGCGCCGGACCGCGTCCCGGGCGGCTCATCAAGCGGGTCGGCCGCCGCGGTGGCCGGTGGTCTGGTGGACTTTGCGATCGGCAGCGACACCGGCGGCTCGGTGCGCGCACCGGCCAGTTTCTGCGGCGTCTACGGCATCCGGCCCACGCACGGCCGCATCTCGCTCGCTGGCGCCTGTCCGTTAGCGCCGATCTTCGACACCGTGGGCTGGTTCGCCCGCGACGCGGCGCTGCTGGCGCGGGTGGGTCGCGTGCTACTGGGCAGAACGGCCGCTGCGCCCGGCCGCCTGTTGCTGGCACAGGACGCCTTTGCGCTCGCCCTGCCCGGCGCGGCGGACGCGCTTGCGCCTGCCCTCGCGCGCGTGACGGCGCTGCTTGGTGACGCCGAACCGGTCACGGTAAGCGACGAAGGACTGCCCGCGTGGTTCGACGTGTTCCGTGTGCTGCAGTACGACGACATCTGGACCGCACATCGCGCGTGGATCACGCGTGTGCGCCCGACGTTCGGTCCGCAGGTGGGCCCGCGCTTTGTCGCCGTGGCGCAGGTGCTGCCACACGAGGTCGCGGTCATGCGCGAGCGGCGCGTGGAGATTATGGCGCGACTCGATGCGCTCTTGACAGACAATGCGGTGCTGGTGCTCCCCACGGTGCCCGACATCGCGCCGCTGCTGCGCTTGCCGCCGGCCGAAACGGTAGCGTTTCGCGAGCGGGCGCTGGCGATGCTGTGCATTGCGGGATTAGGTGGCCTGCCCCAGGTGAACCTCCCCTTCGGCACGCTGCACGGCTGTCCGATCGGCCTGTCGCTGATCGCGGCGCGCGGGAATGACGAGATGCTGCTGGAGATCGCCGCGCAGCTTGACGCCTCAGCTGGCGGCACTCGCTGAACGCGTCACGCGACCGACCATAGAAAAGATCACGCAGAGGTGCAGAGAACGCAGAGGTCGCAGAGGAATACGCTGAACCCCTCTGCGTTCCCTGCGCTCTCTGCGTCTCCGCGTGATCGGTGCTTTAAGTCGGTCCCTACTTCGGACCGCCTACGGCCGGATCCCCGCCGCCGCCGTCGGCACCGTGTACGTCCACGGCTGACGCACCATCGGCTTCTTGCGCGGATACACCTCGTCCAGCGTGTTGCCGTCGAACAGACGGCCGTTCACCATCACCATCGACACGCTGTTGCTGTTGCGGATGTTCGCCAGCGGATCGCGGTCGAGCACGATCAGGTCGGCGAACTTGCCCACTTCCAGCGACCCGATTTCGCTGCCCAATCCGATCGCTTCCGCGCCCACGATCGTGGCCGAACGCAGCGCATCATGCGTGGAGAGTCCGCCCGACTGAATCAGCCACAGCTCCCAGTGCATGCCCAGTCCCTGCAGCTGCCCGTGGCTGCCCACGCCGATGCGACCACCGGCGGCGACGGTCTTCGCGATGTCCTCCGCATGCTGCCACATCGCGTACTCTTCCTTCACCGCAAAGCCGGCCGGTCCAGGCGCGTTCCCCGCTCCACGACGACGCACCTTCGTGTCGAAGTCGACCGGATGCGTGAAGCGACGCAGCTTCGCGTCATTGATCAGGTCTTCCGACTGGTAGAACCAGCCTTCACCGAACGGGCCGCCGTACTCCACGATCAGCGTCGGGGAGTTGGTCACCTGCGTCGCCTTGTACCACTCGAAGATGTCTTCGAACTTCGGCGTGATCGGCAGCGTGTGTTCGATGCCCGGATAGCCGTCGATGCCGTGCGTGAGGTTGAGCTTCTGATCGAGGCCGCCCTCGGTGGTCGGCATGATGCCCAGCTCCTTCGCCGCCATGATCAGCCACTGCCGCTGCTGGCGGTTGCCGCTCATGTACATCTTGAGCGTCTTCGTGTCGTAGTACTTCGCGTACCGCGTCATGATGTCTTTCGCATGCGCATAGTCGCGCACCGGCTCGGCCGAGAACACACCGGGGCCCGTGGTATAGATGCGAGGGCCGATCATCTCGCCCGACTCCACGCGATCGGTATACGCCAGGAAGTCGGTGCTCGACGTCTGGGGATCGCGCGTGGTCGTCGTGCCGTACGCCAGCGTGGCGAGATACTGCCAAGTCTGCGTGTTGTGGATCTGCGGCGTGAGCCACTGCGGATGGTAGTGCGTGTCCACCATGCCCGGCATGATCACCTTGCTGCTCACGTCGAAGATCTGCGCGCCGGCGGGAATCGTGACGCTGCCGCGCGCGCCGATCGCCACGATGCGACTGTCGCGCACCACGATGTCGGCGTTCTCGATGATCTCCTTCCCCTTCATCGTGATGGCCTTCGCCCCGCGGAACACCGCCACACCGCGCGGCAGATCACGCGGTGCCATCACACTGATCTTCATCTCCGCGGGCGTATACGCCGGCAGCGGCTTCTTCTTGGTGGTGTCGGCTTTCGCGATGGAGTCGGCACGCGTGACGCTGTCCTTCACCAACTTCGTGGTATCGGCTCGCACCCGCGCCTTCACCCTCGCATCGGCCTTCGCCGAATCCTCGGCCACCTTCGCGCGATCGAGATCGTACGACCACACGGAATTGCCGAGCGCCCAGTGCACCACACGGCCGGTGCTGTTCCACGTGGGGAACTCGCCGCCGATCGTGTTGAGCTTCTTCACCGGCACCGACGCCGCGGCGGGCATCGCCACGTTCACCGTGGGCGCCACGGCACCCGTCTGCGCCACCGTGATCGTGTACAGATCCATGCCGACCATCGCCAATGCCTGATCACCACTTGGCGCCATCAGCACCAACGACGCCGGCGGCGGCTGCGGCGGTGTGGGCTCGGCCGGATCGAGATGCGTGTCGGTGCCCAGCGGACGCGCGGCACGACCGCCGATGTAATGCTTCGATTCCCTTTCCACCAACGCCGCATCGAGACCGGGCGTTGCACCGGACTCTCCACCCGCCCCCGGCGGCAGTGGACCGGTGACCTTCAGGTGCGTCTTGATGTCGGTGCCATCCCAGCGGAACGACTGCAGACCGGCGCGGCCATACGCGAAGATACGTGTCGCGTCCTTGGTAAAGTGCGGCGTACCCAATCCGCCACTCGGCATGATCACCGACAGCGCACCACCCGTGGCCGGCAGCCATACGATATCGGCGGCGGCCGGACCGAAGAACGCCGCGCCCGCTTCCTGCATTTCGCGCGCGGCGGCACGCATCGCCACGATGCGATCGCCGGCGGGCGACCAGGCGAGATCGGTGTAGAGCCCGGCCGACGTGGTGAGCGTTTGGGTGGTCCATCCCTTCTTAGCATCGAGCGTGGCGCGCACGATCTGCCCGCCCGCCGCGTCGTCCCACGTGACCCACGCCAGCGACTTGCCGTCGGGGGACCACACGGGGCCGAATTCGCCGGCCGCGCTCTTGCTCACGCGTGTCGGCGTACCGCCCGGCAGCGTCATCACCTGCACATGCCCCAGCGCCGAGAACGCGAGCTGCTTGCCATCGGGCGACGGCTGAATGTCACGTACCTGACGCGATGCGAACGTGGCCGCCGTGTCGATCTTCCAGGCGAACTTCACTTCGGGGCCCATCTCGAGCTTCACTTCGGCTTCGAACGGGATCTTGGCCGCGGCCGACTTGTCGACCGGGACGCGCCAGATCTCACCGCCGTACGACACCACGACCGACTTCGAATCGGGCATGAAGCTGAAGCCCGGATAGGCATCCATCGGCGCCCGCGACTCGGTGTCGTCACGCTGCACCGGAAACGCCAGCCAGTCTTCCTGCTGCGTCTCGAGATTGCGAAGGCGCAGGCCGGTCTTCGTCTCGAAGCGCGTGCCGTACACGAGATACTTGCCGTCGGGCGACAACGTGGGTCGGAAGCCGGACCCGAAACGCGTCGTCATCTGCGACACGCGTCCGGTTTCTTTGTCCCACACATGCAACTGATACTGTGCCCCGATGCTGTTGTACTGCCAGTCGCCGGTGCGCGCCGCGAACCACATGTAGCGCGGATCCTTGCCGAAGGCCGCACCCAGCAGCTTGAGCGTGGCCGGCAGCGTGGGCTCGGTCGTGATCGGCAGGCCATTGCCGCCGTTCACGTTGTACATCCACAGTTTCGCCGCGCCGCCCAATCCGCCACCGCGCGAACTCACCACGTACGCTCCGTCCGGCGTCCACTCCGGCGACACGTACATGTTGTTGTTGCCCTTCGTGACCTGCGTGGTGTCTTTCCCGTCGAGCGACTGAATCCAGACGTTCTCGCCGCCGGAGCGGTCGGACACGAACACGACCTTCTTGCCGTCGGGCGAGAAGCGCGGCTGCGCATCGAAGCCCATGCCGCTGGTGAGCCGCGTCGCCTTGCCGCCGGCAATCGGCATCGTGTACAGGTCACCCAGCAGATCGAAGACGAGCTGCGAGCCGTCTGGCGATACGTCGAGCGACAGCCAGCTGCCTTTAGAGGTCGTAAACGTGTGGGTGCGGGCCGTCTTGAGCGGCAGCACCTCGGCGTCCGGCGCCGGGCGATCCTGCGCGAGGAGCGAACGACCGAGCGGTACACTCGACGCGATGAGCGTCAAGGCCGCGAGCGGGGCGAAACAGTGGGTCAGGCGGTACGGCAGGCGAGGCGTCACGCGAGCGTCTCCGACAAAGGGGGAAGTGGGGATACGGAAAGATACCGCACTGTTGGGATCGGCTAACGCGCGGCCCGCCCCCGGGTGAGGAACGTCCCCGGGAGCGCGCCGGTCATGCGCCCGTTTTCGAACACCACCGCGCCATTCACCGCCACCAATTGGATCCCCTCCGGCCACTGATGCGGCGCGGTATACGTCGCCCGATCGGCGATTGCTTCGGCGTTGAACACGGTGAGGTCGGCCCGCTGGCCCACGGCGAGCGTGCCGCGATCACGGATCCCGAGCCACTCCGCCGGCAACGAGGTCATGCGCTGCACGGCCGCTTCGAGGGTGAGCTGTTGCCGCTCGCGCACATGGGTCCCCAGCACGCGCGGAAAGGACCCGTAACTCCTCGGGTGCGGAAAGCCGCGCCCGAAGGTCACGAGATCCCCATCGGTCTCCACCATGGTTCCCGGGTGCGTGAGGAACCGCGCCACATCGGCGTCGTCCATGCCATGAAAGATGCCAATGAAGCCGCCACGTAATT
>CANGXK010000154.1 GCA_947457715.1 Gemmatimonadota bacterium | reverse complement strand
CCCCGAGCGCCCGCGCCGCATAACGGCCCGGCGTCGGGGCGGAAAAGGGTAGCGCAATGCGTCGTCCCTCTACGGCGTCGCACACCGCGAGCATCGTCGCGGTGCCATCGGACAGGCAGTGGGACACCACGAGCGACACCGCCGTGGCGCCGTCGGTGAGTGGCTGCACGGTGAGCCGCCATCCCGGTCCGAGCGCCGGGTCGAGGGGCAACTCCACCTGCGCGTCAGCCCAGGCGCGCAGCGCCAGCGGTGGAATAGGGGGTGCGTCTACGAGGAGGGTGGCGTGGGTCGGGGCGACGCGCACCCAGCGATGTCGCCCCATCGGGAGCACGGCGGGCTGCACCAGCCGGGCAAGCAGCCCGTGTTCGAGGTTGGCTCGGAACCGCTGCAATCCGTCGACATCCACGGCGGAACCGTACTGCCACAGAAGCTGGGACACCGCGTGGTGCCCTGCCGCCGCGTACGCGAGAAAGACCGCCTGATCCATCCACGACAGGAACGATGGCCCGTGCGGCGTGAGTCTCATGTGACTCCGAGGCACGCGACGCGGATGGCGTGCAGGTACTTCGCGAACGACGCTCGCGCGGTGGCGGTGGCTGGGTATGCCGCAGATACACCGAGTCCCCGCGGGGAGCGCAGGAACCAGAGCGCCACCTGACCGGCCAAGCCGGGGTTGATGAACACCTGCCCCTGAGCCGCATGCCACGGGCCAGTCAACTGCCTCTTATGTGGCAGGCTGGTGTCCATGAAGGAGAGCATGGCGCCGCCCGCCCCCCCGTGCTCGATGCCGGGTAAATCGCGCGCCAGTTCAAAAACCCGCTCGATCGGAACGTCCGCGAGCGGGCGCCGTTCGTCGAAACAGCGCTGCGCTGCGGCGGCGAGCGTGCGGAACGATGCGTCCGTCAGGTCGAGGCTGATCGGGACCACGCCCATGCACCATCCGGCCATCCTGAACTGTGCGGCCGACTTTCGCGTGGTGGTCGGCGTCACGGTGCCAAAGTGGCGTGTCCCGAGCAATGACCGCTCCGCGAGCGCTGTGCACGCCAGCACGCCGCCGAGGCCTTTGGCGCCCACCTCCCGGCAAGCAGCGTCGAATCGGTCCGCCGTCGCCGCGTCGAGGAGATCCATGGTCACCAGCTCGGCGAGCGACTGGGCCGGCACGGTGCCGAGGTCGAGCGGGCTGCGCGGCAAGTGGCCACCGTCAGCGTGGAGCACGTCGAGCCACCCGGCGACCGCAGGGTCCGTGAGGGTGAGCGCCGCCGTTCGCTCGCGCTGAGTCGCACAGTACTCGAGATAGCTGGCGCGCGACGACCCGCCTGCTGGTGTGGTCCCGTCGGCGAGCGCACGGTACTCGAGGCCGATGCCGTTCCAGACGGTGACTGACACCGATCCGTCGGTGTGCAGGTGATCGATGCTTGCGAAGCAGGTGAACGACTCGGGGTGCTGGACGATCCCGAAGCGGAAGCAGTCCCACGTAAACGGTGATGGTGTCGCCGCGACAAGCGCCTGCCAGTCCGCCGCGCTCGCCATGCCCAAGTCTACCGCAGCAAAGCGGAGTATTGCCGGATCCTGAACCAGTCGCCGCTCGATGCCCCCGTCGTGCTCCCGGAACCAGCTGTGGTACGTGTCATGGCGCTGCACGTACGTGTTGAGGACCTGCGTCATCGCGCGCAGGTCGCAGACGCCGGGTTCCTGCCAAGTCACGATCAGCAGGCGTGCCATTTCGGCCCCCTGCCGTTCGCATGCCCGGTATGCACGCAGGTGCTGTTCCTGCTCGTGACTGGGTGGGACAGGCGATGTTGGCGCCTCACTTACCGCCGCCAAGGTCTCTGCGGTGGGTCGCCAGACAACTAACCCACCGGGTGGGCCGTTCCACTCATGCAACGGTCGGAAGTCAGACATGCTGCACCTCACGCGACGGGTGCGCGCCTTCGTGACGGATTCGGCACGCGAGAACGATTGACGCGATCCCGGTCATGACGGCCGCCTGCTCGGAGCGGTCTCTTCGATCTTCGGTCCAACGTCGCGAGGACACTCAGCGCGCGTTGGACGTGCCGACGTGCATATCACCGGCGCGGCACGCTGCTGATCCCGGGTGGAGTCGATGGATCGGGCGGGGAGACCAGATGTTTCGGGGAAAATACCACCTGCGGTGGGCCTGCAGAAGTTGTTCGCGGAGTACGCGACGACGCTGCTTCGGCGCAGACGCATCTGAACTGTTCACGTAAATTCAGCACTACGGGGCGCAAAGTCCAGCCCGCCAGCGTCTCTTGCCCGACATCGGACGATGCGCTCACGCCGCTCCACGCGCAGACGCGATCGAGGTTGGTGGTGTGCATCACCATCGCCCAATTCCCATCACCATCGCCGGCCCCATGGGGACGGCACGCCGCCGACCCTTGGCCACCAACGGCGAGACGCCAACGTATCTTTCGCCGTATACGCGAGGGGGGGCGATATTCTGCGCTTCGTCTCACCCGACCTGCATCACCCGATCTCCGCGAACCCATGCTGCATTCCCTGTCCTCCGCCACCCTTCGCGCCGCCAAGGCGGCGCGTCACGCGGTCCTTCTCCCCCTGCTTGGAGCAGTCTCGCTTATGAGTGCCTGCGGTACCGACAGCACGGCCCCGAACATTCCGTCCAATCCCGCCGTCGAGACCTATGCGGCGTCGCTGGGCGTGAACATCGCGAACATGACGAAGAAGAATGACAACCTGTTCGTGCAGGACCTCGTCGTCGGCACCGGCGCCGAAGCGATCGCCGGTCGGACGATTCGCGTGACGTACTCCGGTTTCCTCGTCAATGGTAAGCCCTTCGATTCCAACGTCGGCGGCGCGGCCTTCAGCTTCACGCTGGGCGCCGGCATGGTCATCGTCGGCTGGGATCAGGGCGTGGTCGGCATGAAGGTGGGTGGCAAGCGCAAGCTCGTGATCGGTTCGGCGCTGGGATACAGCAACCAGGGGCAGGGCCCGATTCCGGCCAACGCCACGCTGGTGTTCGACGTGGAACTGCTCGGCGTGCAGTAAGCGCTGCGCAGGAAGCGCTGCGCCAACGTGGTATTGAAGGGAGCGGGGAGGTCCCTGCTCCCTTTTTCATTGGGCCCCGAACCGGACGACGCATGATTTCACGACTTCTGCTCGCGCTGTCGCTGTCGATGGCACTGTCGCCGCTTCGGGCGCAGGCGCAACCGGCGGCCGAGCGCTTCGATCTCCTGATCGCCGGCGGCTCGGTGCTCGACGGCACCGGACGCGCTGCGCAGCGGCTCGATGTCGGCATTCGCGGCGATCGCATCGTGGCGATGGCGCCGACATTGTCGAGGGCGAATGCCCAGCGCGTGATCAATGCGGCGGGCCGCACGGTGTCGCCGGGGTTCATCGATCTGCATGCGCATCTCGAGCCGCTGTTGCAGTACCCACTCATGGAGAGCGCGCTGCGACAGGGCGTCACGCTGGCGGTCGGCGGCCCTGACGGCGGCTCACCGTTGCCGTTGGCGCCGTATCTCGACTCGGTTCGTACGGCCACCATCGGCATCAATGTGGCGTATCTCGTGGGGCACAACGATGTGCGTCGGGAGGTGCTGGGCATGCAGGCGCGGGCGCCCGATGCGGCCGAGCTGTCGCGCATGAAGCAGCTGGTGGCCACGGCGATGGGGCAGGGTGCGTTCGGGCTCAGCACGGGGTTGTTGTACCTGCCCGGCACGTACTCGAACATCGAGGAAGTGATCGCGCTGGCGCAGGTGGCGAGCGACAGCGGCGGCATCTATACATCGCATTTGCGCAAGGAAGGCATCGGCCTGCTGGACGGGGTGGCCGAAGCGCTGGAGATCGGCCGCCGTGCGCACGTTCCCGTGGTGCTTACGCACCATAAGGCCGTGGGCCAGCAGATGTGGGGCAAGAGCACGGTCACGCTGGCCATGGTGGACAGCGCGCGGACGGCGGGCACGGATGTGATGGTGGATCAGTATCCGTACACCGCCACGCATACGGGCATCGGTGTGCTGGTGCCGAGTTGGGCGATGGTCGGTGGCGATGCGGAGTTTCGCAAGCGGCTCGCGGAACCGGCGATCAAAGACAGCATTACGCGCGGCATCATCGAGAACATCCTGAACGATCGTGGCGGCGGCGACTTGGCGCGCGTGCAGTTCTCTCGCGTGGCGTGGGACAAGAGCCTCGAAGGGAAGACGCTGAAGGATTGGGCGGCGCGTCGCAACCTGGCGCCCACGCCGGAGAACGGCGCCGCGCTGGTGCTGGAAGCGATGCTGAACGGTGGTGGTAACGCGATATATCACGTGCTCGACGAGCAGGACGTGCGGCGCATCATGGTGGCGCCCTTCACGATGATCGCGAGCGACGGCCGCATTTCCAGCCCCGGCGACGGCCATCCGCACCCGCGGGCGTACGGCACGTTCCCGCGCGTGTTGGGCGAGTATGTGCGCGTTCAAAAGCTGCTGCCGCTCACCACGGCGATTCACAAGATGACGCAGATGCCGGCCGTACGACTTGGGCTCACCGATCGCGGTGTGCTGAAGGTGGGCAACATGGCGGATGTGGTTGTGTTCGACGCGGCCACGGTGAAGGACATGAGCACCTTCGCCGCGCCGCATCAGTATCCGGTGGGGATCGAGACGGTGGTGGTGAATGGCGTGGTGGCGGTGAGTGGGGGGAAGGCGACGGGGGTGAGGGCGGGTAGAGTGGTGACGAGGAAGTAAGAATCCCTCTGCCTCCTCCACCCTGACACCCTCCTCCCTGCCTCCTAAGCTGTTGGCAGTTCTGCCGTGCTCGTTTCGTCAACGACAGGCCTATACCGCAGCGCCTCGCCCACATGCATGCGGTTCACCACCTCGAGGTCATCGAGGTCGGCGATCGTGCGCGCCACGCGCAGCACGCGGTGATACGCGCGGGCACTGAGGGTGAGTTTATCGGCGGCGCGCACGAGTAGCGCGCGGGCATCGGGCTCGAGTCGGGCGGCGGGTGCAATGAGCCGAACGGGCGCGGTGGCGTTCGTGAGAGCGGCCAGCGGTTGCGTGCCGGCGGTGTGGGCGTAGCGCGCACGCTGGCGTTCGCGCGCCGCGATCACGCGGGCGCGCACGTCGGCTGAGCGTTCCTGCGGCGTGTGTGTGGCGAGGTCGCTCGGTGGCACACGCTGCACGTGCACATGCAAATCGATGCGATCGGCCAGCGGGCCAGACAGCCTGGCGCGGTGCCGTTCCAGATCGGCCACCGAACACCGGCAGTGGCGGTCGTCGCAGCCGGCGTAGCCGCACGGACACGGATTGCTGGCGGCGATGAGTGCGAAACGCGAGGGGAATCGCACGGCGCGCGCGGCGCGGGCGACGACCACCACGCCGTCTTCGAGTGGTTGCCGCAAAGACTCCAGCGTGTGTCGTGGAAAGAGCGAGAGCTCATCGAGAAACAACACGCCGCGATGGGCGAGGCTCACCTCACCGGGGCGAGGCCATCCGCCGCCGCCCACCAATCCCGCGGTGGAAATGGAGTGATGCGGTGCGCGAAACGGACGCGCGGGGGTTGAGCTTGTGGGGACCTGTTCGGGGCCCAGCAATCCGGCCACGGAGTGAATGGCGAGTACCTCGAGTGCTTCCTGTTCGTCGAGTGGCGGAAGAATGCCGGGCAGTCGACGGGCAAGCATGGTCTTGCCGGCGCCCGGTGGCCCCACCAGCAGCAGGTTGTGCGAACCGGCCGCCGAGATCTCGAGGGCACGGACCGCCAGCGACTGACCGACCACGTCACCAAGGTCCGGTGTGTCATCGGGGGGCGCGTCGGTGCGTCGTGGTCTCGTATCACTGCGGGCCGTACCATCGCGCAGTGCGCGCACCAGTTCTTCGAGCGTGCGGGGGGCCATGGCGCGCGCACGTGGCACGCGCAGCGCTTCAGCGAGATTGTCGGGCGGGACGATCAGCAGGGCGTCGCTGGTCGCAGCCACATGCCGCGCCACAGCGAGCACCCCGCGCACGCTCCGGAGTTGTCCATCGAGGCCCAGTTCTCCCACCGCGCAGGTGTGCTGCAGCACGTCGGGCGGGAGTTGCCCGCTGGCGGCGAGGAGGGCGAGGGCGATGGGGAGATCGAACGCCGTGCCGGTTTTGGGTAAGTCTCCGGGCTGGAGATTCACCGTGATCCGTCGCGGTGGAATCGTGAATCCTGAATTCGCCAGCGCCGCGTGCACGCGGTCGCGGCTTTCCTTCACGGCCGTCGCGGCGAGACCGACGAGCGTCCACTGAGGTAGCCCATTGGCTACATGCACCTCGACGAGCACGTCGAGGGCATCGATGCCGAGTACGGCGGCGGAGGGGGCGGCGGCAAGCATGGGGAGACAGTACGGTGCAGGGCGCCGATCACTGTCATCGGAAGTGCGCGCGCGTGGTCTTGCGACCGCATGGGCTTTACGGTGCTAGTGAGCGTGTGGGTCGCGCACGTGTCCGCAGTACAACGCGCTCGACGTCGCCGTGATCGAGTCACAGCCTGGCGCGACGGCGTCGTCTCGGATGGAGGTGGGAACACAGCGATGACGGGCGGCGTGCATCTCCAGTGCGGCCGAGAAGTGAGTGCAACGTGTCTCCTGAAAACCCGAGGCGATTCAGACTTCACGTACGTCGCGACGTGACGCGGTGTTGT
>CANGXK010000153.1 GCA_947457715.1 Gemmatimonadota bacterium | reverse complement strand
GATAAGCGAACCGCACTGATGTTGTGATCGCTGCTGGCTTATCCGTGTTGTTTTCGTGAAATCCGTGGCCTCCGTGTCCCGGCGGTTGCTGTCGCTGTTGCTGTCGCTGTTGCTTTTCGTTGGACCGAAACCGCCACAGCCAGAACACGGATTACGCCGATAGACGGAAACAACACAGATAAGCGAACCGCACTGATGTTGTGATCGCTGCTGGCTTATCCGTGTTGTTTTCGTGAAATCCGTGGCCTCCGTGTCCCGGCGGTTGCGGTACCCGGTCAGAGAGTCGCCGCGATCTCCACGGGCACGTCGCACACCGCCGGTGCCGACATCTTCGCAGGCATACCTCGGCACGCGGCGTTGGTGCATCCCGGGCAGCGATGCGTGTACTGCGAACTGTGCGGCTTGCCCGACTCCAGGTGCCCGTATACGATGTCGGCCAGCGCATCGAGGAACTCCGTCCGTGCATTGAGCGACGGCGCGCGACGAAAGCCGGTCATGCCGAGTGAATGCGCGAGTTCGCCGTACTCGATGTCGATTTCCGAGAGCGTCTCGATGTGATCGCTGGTGAACGCAATCGGCACCACCAGCACGTTCTTCTGCCCGCGCGCCGCCAACTGCCTGATCATCGTTTCGGTGCTCGGACCCAACCACCGCACAGGCCCCACCTCCGACTGAAAGCTCAGCATGTGCGGATTGCGCAGCGCAGCCGCCTGCACGACGCGACTCACCGACGCCGCGATCTCGGCCGGATACGCGTCGCCACGGTCGATGACCTTGAGCGGCAGCGAATGGGCGCTGAACAGCACCAGCACGCCGTCGCGTTCGTGATCGGCGTACTGATCGAGCCCGTCGTCGATGGCGCTGGCCATTGAGCGCACGAAGCCCTCGTGCTCACCCCACCGGTCGATGATGCTCCACGTGAACGCGTCCTGCAGGCCGGTGCGAGCGAGCGCGCGCCACAAGTCGTTCAGGCTCGAGCCCGTGGTGGAACACGACCACTGCGGGTACTGCGTGAACGCCACCGCGCGCGTGATCCCGTCGGCCTTCATCGCCTGCAACGCGTCATCGGCAAATGGCGGCGCATAGCGGAACGACACGTAGAACTTGTGCGGTGCGGTCAGCGGCGACATCTCGTCGAGCCGCGCGCACATCGCGTCGCCCTGCGCCTTGGTCCAGGCCAGAATCGGCGACCCGCCCCCGATCGCGTCGTATAGCTGGCGCACCTTCGGCGCCCGCCGCGTCGCGAGGAACTTGCCCAGCACCTTCTGCCACGGAAGCTGAATGATCTCCTTGTCGGCAAACAACCGCAGGAGAAACGGCTCCACTTCATCGAGCGTTGCCGGCCCTCCGAGATTCATCATCACGATCCCAGTACCACCCACAGTGCCGGTACCGGCGCGTATCACTTCATGGCCGTCCGCAGCGGCACTCGAGGAACGACGGAACGGCCGAACATCAGAGGGCGTCATACCACGAATAGTCGACGCCCGCAGCACCGCATTCCATTGGGACGAATACCCAATTCACCCCTCCGTAGCATTACGGAGACCCCAAACCCCGCTCGACACTGTGGACTGTAGCTGCTGACCTCTGACCACTATAAACAGTCTGATCTCAGTGTTCTGAACACTGACTACTGCATCAATCGTTTAGTACCCGATCGGCCCTAGTCTAAAGAGACTCCACGGCCATACCGGCGCTCCCGGTTCCGTTCCCGCCATGAACCACTCCACATATCGGCGCTCATCCGGCGTCTTACCATCCGACGGCTGTCCCGTCGCTCGATCGAGTTCCACCGGCACCACGCCCGGCGGCGGCGTCCACACGCCACTCGCGCGATTCCCGTACGCCGCCACAATGATCTGCCCCGCAATCGGCGCGGCCAGCGTGCCGCCGACCGCCCCCGGCGAGATCATCGCCGGCTTGTCGAAACCCAGCCACACGCCCGTGACCAACTCCGGCGTCATGCCCACGAACCACACATCGGTGTTGTCGTTGGTGGTTCCAGTTTTCCCGGCCACCGGGATGCGCATGGGCACGATCTTGCGCAGGGCGGTCGCGGTGCCGCGCGTGACCACATCCTGCAACATGTCGCGCATGATGAACGCCACGCGAGGATCCATCGCCGACCGCGCCGGTGCCACCTGCGGCGTGAACACCGTGCGCCCATTGCGATCCTCGATGCGTTGCACGAAGCGAGGCTCTACCGCTACGCCGCCATTGTCGAACGTTGCATACGCCGCCACGAAATCGAGCGGCTGCACCACACTCGCGCCCAGTGCACTCGCGGGATACGGCGAGATCGGCGAGCGCAAACCGGCGCGGCGTGCCAGCGCGATCACCGAGTCCATGCCGACGGCGAGCGCGAGCTGCACGGCCACCGGATTCCGCGACTTCGTGAGCGCCTCACGGAGCGTGAGGGCGCCGAGGAAATCGTTGTCCGCGTTATCGGGACTGTAGATCTGTCCGTTGCCGAGACGGATGCGCAGGGCGGTGTCGGCCACCATGGCGTTGGCGGCCAATCCCTGCGCGATGCTCTGCGCATACACGAACGCCTTGAAGCTCGAGCCGGGCTGCCGGTTGCCATCGACGGCGCGATTGAACGAACTCCGCGCATAGTCTCGCCCGCCCACCAGCGCGCGCACATCGCCGGTGGTCGGGTCGAGCACCACCGCCGCGCCTTCCAAACATGCCTCGACCTTCACCTTCTTCGCGGCAGTGGCCGCCGTATCACCGGCCACGCGCGCGCACGGCTGTCCACGGAACCCGGGGCGCGTTTCGATCTCGTCGAGTCCACTGCTAAGGGCCTGCTGCGTCGCGCGCTGCAAGGCGGCATCGATCGTGGTGTGAATGCGATACCCACCCTGCATCACCGCAATGCCTGCCCGCTCGGCCTGTACGCGCACCACGTCCACGACCCACGGCGCCGGCGATCGCGTGGCGGTGACGGTGCGTACCGGCTCGCGTTGTGCCGCCGCCGACTGCGCCGGCGTGAGGTATCCCTGCTCCGCCATCAGGGCCAGCACCGTATTGCGCCGGGTGCGATTGCGATCGGGATAGCGCGCCGGATCGTACTGCACCGGACTTTTCGGCATCGACGCCAGCGACGCCGCCTCGGCGAGGGTGAGCTCCGCCGCCCCTTTGCCAAAGTACTGACGCGCCGCCATCTCGATGCCGTAGGCGCCACGTCCGAACGAAATCTGATTGAGGAACGCCTCGAGGATCTGTTGCTTGGTGTAGTGACGCTCCATTTCGCGCGCCGCCTGCTGCTCGCGCAACTTGCGTCCCGGCGACACGTCCCGACGGTCGATGAGGTCCGGGTGCATGTTGCCCACCAGCAGTTGCGTAATCGTGCTCGCGCCGCGAAGACTGCCCTTGGTGACGGCGTCCTTGATGGCACCGGCCACACCGACCAGGTCGACGCCGTCGTGCTGATAGAAGCGCTTGTCTTCCACGGCCACGAACGCATTGCCCACATATTTCGGCAACGTGCGCAGGGCGATGTTAAGGCGTCGCTCTTTTCCCAATTCGCCGATTAACGAGCCATCGCGGCTGAGGACGACCGAGGCCTGGGCCGGTGTGATGATTTGCCATGCTTCACCGGTAGAGGCCGGTGCCGTCTGCGCGGCCACGGTAGCCGGCAGGAAGGCCAGAGCCAGAGGCACCCAACGCCTCGACGCGTGCGACAGACTGGAACGATCGTGTCGGGAAACCGGAGAGTGCATGAGGGAATTGTACACGCCCGACCGTAGCACGGTTCACCCCCCAATGCAGAGCCGAAACACAACGGTGACCGTAGGCGATCCGTGCCCCTCCTCATAGTTTGCAGCTATGCCTGGTGATCCGATTCGTCCGCTGACGCTGGCTCTCTGCCAGTTCGCCCCCCGAAAGGGCGACGTAGCCGCCAACCTCGCCCGTATCGGGCGCCTATGCGCGCAAGCGTCCACCCTCGACCCGCGTCCGCAGGTCGTGCATTTCCCCGAGACCGCCCTGTCGGGCTACTTCGTGGAAGGGGGCGTCCGCGAGGTCGCCTGCACCGCCGGTGCGCTGGCCTACGATCTCGACGACGCCTACCGCACCGCCTGCGTCGCCGCCGGGATCGACTGCGTGGCGATGGATCTCGTGATCGGCTTCTACGAGCGCTGGCGCGACACGCTGCACAACAGCGCCGCCTACCTCACCATCGGCCTCGACGACGGCCCACCCGTCATCCGGCACGTACACCGCAAGAACTACCTGCCCACCTACGGCCTCTTCGACGAGGAGCGCTTCGTGGAACGCGGCACGGACATCCGCGCCTTCGAGACCCCGTGGGGCCGCGCGGCCATTCTGGTGTGCGAAGACGCCTGGCACTCCATCAGTGGCACCATCGCGGCCCTCGACGGCGCGCAGGTCGTGTTCGTCTCGTCGGCCGCCCCCGCCCGCGGCATCTGGCCCCGTGAAGACGGCATTGCCGGTCCGTACAGCGCCGCCCGCTGGGAGCGGCTCATTCGCGACATCGCCGAAGAGCAGGGCGTGTACACCAGCTTCGTGAACCTGGTGGGCTCCGAAGGCGGCAAGCGCTTCTTCGGCACGTCGCACCTGGTCGGCCCCGGAGGCGATGTGCGCGGCCGCGCCCCGGTGTGGGACGAATCGTTCGTGTCGTTCACCATCGACCTCGACGACCTCGTGCGCGCCCGCGCCGATGGACCGCTGCTGAGCGACCTGCGCGTGGCGCTGCCGCACGTGCTCGACAACATCCGACGCGTGCAGGACGGCACGCCGATCTCCCTGTCGTACGACGGTCCGGAGCCGGCCGCCGCCGATCTGCTCCGCGGAGCCCGCGGCTTCAGCACCGGGGAATTCGCCGTCCCCACCGAAGCGCTGCAACGCGCCAACTCGATCGTCCGCGCGATTCCCGAGTCGCTGCCCGTGATCCGGCACGAAATGCGCGACCACGGCGGACCGCCGCCGCTGGTCATCGACGCCGAGATGACCGAGGAGTGGCTGACCGGATTCCTGCGCGAAGAGCTCACGCGCCGTGGCTTCGGAAAAGTGGTGATCGGCATCTCGGGCGGCGTCGATTCCGCCGTCACCGCGTTCCTCGCCGTCCGCGCCCTCGGTCGCGAGAACGTGATCGGTATCCGTCTGCCGTACCGTACCTCCAGCGCGGAATCGCTCGACCACGCGCAGCTGGTCATCGACGCGCTCGGCATCGAGTCGCGCACCGTCGACATCAGCCCCGCCGTGGACGGCTATCTCACCGCCGAACCCGACGCCGATGCCTCGCGTCGCGGCAATATCATGGCCCGCACGCGCATGATTGCGCTGTTCGATCTGTCCGCCCGGTACCGTGCGCTGCCCTTGGGCACCGGCAACAAGACGGAGCGGCTGTTCGGCTACTTCACGTGGCACGCCGACGATTCGCCGCCGATCAATCCGATCGGGGATCTCTACAAGACCCAGGTGTGGGCACTCGCCCGGCACTTGGGCGTGCCGGACATCATCATCACCAAGCCGGCCACGGCCGATCTCATCGCCGGCCAGACCGACGAAGGGGACCTCGGCATCAGCTACGCGCGGGCCGATGAAATCCTGAACGGCATGCTGCACGGCTTCTCGCATGAGGCGCTGCGTTCGCGCGGCTTCCAGAGCGATGAACTCACGCTCGTGTCGAAGCGCCTGAACGGCACGCACTGGAAGCGACGCCCCCCTGCTACCGCGCTGGTGAGTCAATCGGGCATCGGCGAATCGTATCTCCGCCCCGTGGACTATTGAACATCTACCTCGAACTCGGCTTTCGGCATATCGCCGATCTCGCCGGGTACGATCACATCCTGTTCGTCACGGCGCTCGCCATTCCTTTCGGGATCCGTGACTGGCGCCGTCTGGCCATCCTCGTCACCGCGTTCACCGTGGGCCACAGCGTCACGCTGGCCCTCGCCATGCTGCGGCTGGTATCCGTGTCGTCGCAGATCGTGGAAACGCTGATCCCGGCCACCATTCTGGTGACGGCGCTCGGCGCCTACACCACCGCCACCCCGCAGCGCGCCGAGAACCCGGTCACGTTCTCGCGCTACGGCATGGCGCTGTTCTTCGGTCTCATTCACGGATTAGGCTTCTCGACGTACCTCCGGGCGCTGCTCGGCGACGAAGAAAGCATCGCCGGTCCGCTGCTCGCGTTCAACATCGGACTCGAGCTCGGACAGCTCGCAATTCTCTTTATCGTACTCACCCTTGGCGCCGCGCTCGTGCCGGCGATCCTTCAGCGACGCCGGTGGGTACAACTGCTGGTGGGCGTGACCGGTGGTCTCGCGCTCATGCTGCTGGTCCAGCGCCTCGGCGACTGGTCGTGACCACCCACTTCACTCTCCGTCGCATGCGAACGTCTTTCCGCGCCTTTGCGGCTGCGCTGCTGCTCCTGCCGGCCGCGCTGCCTACCGTCTTGGAAGCGCAGCAGTGGCTCAACGCCGAGCCGAACTCCAAGGTCAACAAGTCGTCGTTCCGCGCGCTCGACGAATGGCCGTCGCCGAACGATTTCCGCGACGCCTCCGGCTCGCCGGGACCGCGCTACTGGCAGCAGCGTGTGGATTACGTGATCCGCACCACGCTTGACACCACGACGCACTCGGTGAAGGGATCGGAGCGCATCACGTATCACAACAACTCGCCGCAGCCACTCGGCTACCTGTGGTTCCAGCTCGATCAGAACATCGAAGCCAAGACGAGCCGCGCCAACATGACAAAGTCGGCGCTGCCGGCCACGATGTCACCGCAGGCCCGCCGCTTTTTGCTGCCCGAGGAAGAGCCGGTGG
>CANGXK010000152.1 GCA_947457715.1 Gemmatimonadota bacterium | reverse complement strand
GCTCTTCCGATCTTCCGACACCACTCGGCCTCGCCGGAGAGCCGGGTAGCACATTACCATAAAAGGTTGTGCGGTCACTCTATGTTCGCGCCTCATCCAATACCATGTCTACTCGTCTCCACGCGCTTCACGCGGCCGGGCAGTCGCTCTGGCTGGACTATATCGATCGCGCCATGCTCTCCAATGGCGACCTCTCGCGCCGCATTCGCGAGGATGCGCTGACGGGCCAGACGTCGAACCCGACGATCTTCGAAAAAGCTCTCGCCGAGGGGGCTGCCTACGACGCCCAACTCGCCACGCTTGATGCCGCCCGCTCCGATCGTGAAGCCTTCGAACTCGTCGCCACGACCGACGTGCGGGACGCCTGCGACGCATTCCGGACCGTGTACGACGACACCAACGCGGTCGACGGCTACGTCTCGCTCGAAGTGTCGCCGGATCTCGCCCGCGATTCGGCCGGCACCGTGGCGGAAGCACGCCGGTTGTGGCGGATCGTCGATCGCCCCAACCTGATGATCAAGGTGCCGGGCACGCCCGAAGGCGCCGACGCCATCCGCCAGCTCATCGCCGACGGTATCAACGTCAACGTCACGCTGCTCTTTTCGATTGAAGCCCATGCCCGCGTGATCGAGGCGTTCATCGCCGGACTCGAAGATCGTGAGGCTGCCGGCAAGCCGGTAGACCGCATCGCCTCGGTGGCCAGCTTCTTCATCAGTCGCGTCGACTCGGCCATCGACAAGCAGCTCGCCGCGATGGCGGCGGCCAACGCCGCCGATGCTGACACCCTGAACGCCCTTCAGGGACGCGCCGCGATCGCCAACGCCAAGCTCGCCTATCGCCTGTTCACCGCCAGCTTCTCGAACGCGCGCTGGTCGGCGTTGTCGGCGAAAGGGGCGCAGGTGCAGCGCCCGCTGTGGGCCAGCACCAGCACGAAGAATCCCGCGTACCGCGACGTCATCTATGTCGAGGAATTGATCGGCCCCAACACCGTGAACACGCTGCCTCCCGCCACGCTCGAGGCGTTCCGGGATCACGGCGACGTGCGCGCCTCGGTCACCGAGCATGTCGCTGACGCCGATCGCGTGCTCTCGGCCCTCGAGGCGCATGGCGTGTCGGTGCAGGCCGTAACCGACGCCTTGCTGGCTGAAGGGTTGGCCTCGTTCGAGCACTCGTTCGTGACGCTGCTGTCGGGATTGAAGCGCAAGCGCGCGGCGCTTGCGTCTACCGCATCTTCCACTGGAGCCTCCGCTGTTGCCAGCCTCTGATAATGTCTTGACGATCCCGCGTACGGGACCGGAGCGCGCCGCAGCCACGTCGCATGAAGAGGCCGCGCCGTCGTCGTTTCGGCGCGTCCATGTGCCGCGCACGAAGATCGTGGGTACGCTTGGTCCGGCCAGCAGCTCGGCGGAGGGGGTTCGCGGCCTGATCGAAGCGGGGCTCGACGTCGCGCGCATCAACTTCTCGCACGGCACGCACGAGCAGCATGCGCGCACCATCGCCACGGTGCGTGAAGTGGCGGAGCAGCTCGGTCGCCCGGTGGCGATCCTGGGCGACTTGCAGGGCCCGCGCATCCGCATCGGCGTCCTCCCCGCAAAGCGTGAACTCGAACCCGGCACGTCGGTGGTGTTGGTGCCCGAGGACCTTGCGTCGGGGGACGAGATCCCCATCACCTACGCCGATCTCTGTCACGACGTCTCGCCGGGCAATCGCGTGCTGATCAACGACGGCCTGTTCGAGCTCGTCGTCACGAAGGTGGAGGCCCCGCGCGTCACGGCGACGGTCGTGCACGGTGGGCTCCTCTCCAGCAACAAGGGGATGAATCTGCCCGGTATTGCGGTGTCGGCGCCGTCGCTCACCGAAAAGGATCGTGCGGATCTGGCCTTCGCCGTCGAGCACGCCCTCGATGTCGTCGCACTCAGCTTCGTGCGCAAGGCGCAGGACATCGAAGAGCTCCGCCAGCTGATTCCGAAGTCGATGCTCATCTGCGCGAAGATCGAGAAGGACATCGCGCTGCAGAACATCGAAGAGATTCTGACGGCCACCGACTCCGTGATGGTGGCGCGTGGGGATCTCGGCGTGGAACTGCCCTACGAGCAGGTGCCGAACGCGCAGAAGGACATCATTGCGCTTGCCAATCGCATGGGCCGCCCGGTGATCACGGCCACGCAGATGCTCGAGTCGATGATCGACAATCCGCGCCCCACGCGTGCTGAAGCCAGTGACGTCGCCAACGCCATTCTCGATGGTACCGACGCCGTGATGCTCTCCGCTGAAACGGCCGCCGGGAGCTACCCGCGCCTCGCGGTGGAAGCGATGCGCCGGATCATCACCGAAATCGAGACGCACCCGCGTCCGGGGATTGCCTATCGCACCGATCGTCGCACGGCCGGTGGGGTGAACACCGAAGAAGCCATCGCCGCCGCGACGGTCGCTGCCGTGCGCATGCTCGAGTCGCCGCTCGTCGTGGTCTTCACCAAGAGTGGATTCACGGCGCGCATCGTGGCGTCACATCGGCCGAGTGTGCCCATCCTGGCGCTCACGGATGAACCGCGGGTGTGCCGTCAGTTGTCGCTGGTGTGGGGGGTGGTGCCGCGTCTCGTTCCGACGGCGCGTGGCTACGATCACATGGTGGCCATGGCACTGCGCGAGGCACTCGACATGCGCCTCGTAACCAAGGGGGATCGCGTGCTGGTGACCGCCGGCGTGCCGTTCGACGTGCCGGGGACGACCAACTTGCTCAAGGTCGAAACGGTGTGACCCGGCCTGCCGCGGTCTCTCATGGGTGCGGTCGCTGAGCACATCTGTGACCATCTCCGTACGCCTCACCTTCCTGGGCACCGGCACGAGCTTCGGCGTGCCGCAGATCGGCTGCGGGTGTGCCGTGTGCCGATCCACCGATCCGCGTGACAAGCGCACGCGCTGCGGGGCCGTGATTGAAACGGGGAGTGGCACCCGTCTGCTCATCGATACGCCGCCCGAGTTGCGCCTGCAGCTCGTCGCGGCCGGGGTCGATCGCCTCGATGCCGTGCTGTACACGCATGAACATGCCGATCACATTCACGGCATCGATGACCTGCGTGCCCTCACGATCCGGCGCGCCACGCCCTTGCCGATCTACGGCGAGTCGACCACGCTCGACACGCTGCGCGCGCGCTTTCCGTACATCATGGACGAGCATTTGCGTCCATTGCCCGGTACGACACGTCCGGAAGGCACGCTGATCCCGATCCAGGCGGGCGTACCGTTCATGGTGCAGGGCACCAGCGTGCTGCCGATCGCGGTGCCGCACGGGCGCGCCTCGGTCGTGGGCTATCGCGTGGGTGACATCGCCTACATCACCGACGCCAAAATGCTTCCCGATGCCGCGCTCGCGGCGCTGGTCGGCGTCCGTGTTCTGGTGCTCAATGCGCTGCTGCGTGCGTCGCACCCGACACACTTGTCCATCGCCGAAGCCGTCGCCACGGCACGGCAGGTTGGGGCGGAGCGCACGTTCTTTACGCATCTCACCCACGGCAATGCGCACGCGGCGCTCGCGGCCGAGTTGCCCGAGGGCATCGCGCCGGCGTACGACGGTCTCGTCGTGAGCATTTCGTAACTTCGTTCCTTCGTTCTTGATTTCACGCGTTGCCGGGAGTGTGTCGCCATGTCGTTATCGCTCGATTTCACCAACATGATGGCGGCGGCGCTGCCGCACGGCGCCGGCATCACGGCCACGCAGATCGCCACTGCCGCCGGCTCCTTTGCGAGTGCTCACGCCCGCGTGCACGCTAGGCGGGACGAACTCGGTTTCCTCACATTGCCGGTGAACGACACGCTGTGTGATGCGACCCTGGCGGTGGCCGAGCGGGTACGCGGCCGTTTCGATGACGTGTTGCTGTTGGGGATCGGTGGCTCGGCGCTGGGCCCGATCGCGTTGCGCACCGCGTTGCGGCCGCCGGCCTGGAACGCCCTCGACGCAGCGGCCCGGGGCGGGGCCCCGCGCCTGCACGTCCTCGATAACGTCGATCCGGCGACCATCGCGGCGACGCTCGCCCGTCTCGCACTCCCTCGCACGCTCGTGCTCGTGATCTCGAAGTCCGGCGGCACCGTGGAAACGATGGCGCAGTACCTCATCGTGCGCGAGGCGCTGGCCGGCGCCGTCGGCGAAGAGGCGGCACGCGAGCATCTGGTGTTCATCACCGATCCTGAAGTCGGTGCCCTGCGCAGGATCGCGCGGGCCGAAGGTATTGCGACGCTCGACGTGCCGCCAAATGTCGGGGGCCGCTTCTCGGTGCTTTCGCCGGTGGGGATGCTCCCCGCCGCACTGATCGGCATCGACGTCAAGGCGCTGCTCGCCGGTGCGGCCGATGTGATGATGCGTGCCGCCAGTGCCGACCTTTCCACGAATTTGCCCGGCACGTTCGCCGTGCTGCAGCACCTCGCGGATACCTGCCACGGCCGGTCCGTGCAGGTGCTCATGCCCTATGCCGATCCTCTGCGGGATCTCGCGCTCTGGTTCGTACAGCTCTGGGCCGAGTCCCTCGGCAAGCTGCGAAGCGACGGCACGCCGGTGGGGCCGACGCCGCTTCCCGCCGTCGGCGCGACCGATCAGCACTCGCAGGTGCAGCTATTCATGGAGGGGCCGCTCGACAAGACCGTCACCTTCATCACGGTGAAGGGACGGGAGCAGGAGGGCGTGATCCCCGCACGTCATGCCGATATTCCCGAGCTGAGTTACCTCGCTGGCCGTACGCTTGGTGAACTGATTGATATCGAGCAGCGCGCCACCGCCGGGGCGCTGGCCGCACGCGGTCGGTTCAACGCCACCCTGTCCATCGATTCCATCGATCCGTTTCACCTGGGCGCGCTGATGCAGACGTTTGCGCTCGCCACGGCGTATGCCGGTGAGTTGTATGGCGTGAATGCCTTCAATCAGCCGGGCGTTGAACTGGGCAAGAACTTCGCCTACGCCATGCTTGGCCGCACGGGCAGTGAGGCGGCGCGCGCCGAATGGGATGCCCTCCCCAAGCCGGATCCGCGCTTCCGCGTCTGACATTGCGATGCGCTGGCCGGGAACCGACTCTCCGCGGACGCCCGACCGAGCTGAAGGGGAATGCCGGACTTGCCGCATCTGTCCTCACAGTGGGAAGTTGCAGGGGCAGCCGCGGCCGGTTTCGACGACACAGGGCCGCCACTCGGTTCACCTTGACCCGCCCCGGCTCGCGCCGGGCAGGATCCACGACACGAATGTCCGATACCACGAAGCCCACGACGACGTTGTTTGGCGGTGCCGTTACGGTGGAGGGAGGGCGCGTCCAGCTGCATGATGCCGCCGTTCTGACCTCCGCCCACATGGATGCGCTCGTCCATCAGGCCGTCTTCGGCAGCGACGGTGAGCGCACCTTCGCCCGCTGGCTCGTCTGGGAGCTCGGGCAGATCGTAGGCGTTCGGTCCGCCTCGATCCACGAGCTCTATGTGGCCCGTGGCGAAGGCAAGTGCAGTGGGTTCACGGTGCCCGCGATGAACATTCGCGCGCTGACGTACGACACCACCCGCGCCATCTTCCGCACCGCCAATACGCTGCAGGCCGGGGCATTCATCCTTGAAATTGCGCGCTCCGAGATCGCCTACACCGACCAGCGCCCGGATGAATACGTCTCGGTGATTCTGGCCGCTGCGTTGCGCGAAGGCTACCGTGGGCCGGTGTTCATTCAAGGTGACCACTTTCAGGTCAACCACAAGAAGTTTGCCGTCGATCCGGTGACCGAAGTGAACGCGGTCAAGGCGCTTGTGACCGAAGCCGTCGCCGCCGGCTTTTACAACATCGATGTCGACACGTCGACGCTGGTTGACCTCTCCAAGGAGACGCTCGCCGAGCAGCAGCGCCTCAACTACGAAGTCTGCGTCGACATTACGCGTTTCGTGCGTGCGGCCGAGCCCGCTGGCGTGACGGTGTCCATCGGTGGCGAAATCGGTGAGGTCGGTACCGAGAACAGCACGCCGGCCGAACTCGAAGCGTTCATGGACGGCTTCAACGCCACCCTCCGGGCACAGGCGCCCGGTACGGCCGGCCTCTCCAAGATTTCGGTGCAGTCGGGTACCTCGCACGGTGGCATCGTGCTTGCTGATGGCTCCATCGCCGAGGTCGCCCTCGACCTCGATACGCTCGAGACGCTCTCGAAGATCGGTCGCGATCGCTACGGCATGGCCGGTGCCGTGCAGCACGGAGCCTCCACGTTACCCGATGCCGCATTCAGCAACTTCCCGCGCCTCGAAACGGCGGAAATTCATCTCGCGACGAACTTCCAGACCATGATGTTCGATCATATCCCGGCGGCGCTGCGCGCCGAGATGTACGCGTGGCTCGACGCCAACGCGAAAGACGAGCGAAAGGCGACCGACACCGACGAGCAGTTCTACTACAAGGCGCGCAAGAAGGCGATTGGACCGTTCAAGAAGCAGTTGTGGGCGTTGCCCGCCGATGTGCGCAGCCCGCTTGGCGCCGCGTACGATACGAAGTTCACGTTCCTCTTCGAACAGCTCGGCATCGCCGGAACGCGGACGATCGTTGAACAGTATGTCACCGTACCTGAGCAGCATCGCCCGTTTCCGACGGGAGCCAGCACCATCGTGGCCGCCCCGGACGACGCGGATCTTTCGGACTGAGTTGTCCGTATGGTGTCGTGAGCGGTTCGTGCCGGACCGGCATGGTCACCGCTCACAACACGCAACTCATCACTGTTTGTGAGGTGTGATATGGCCCGGTACGACGAGTACGACGATGACCGCGTGGTCGTGATCGAACGTGAGAATGGGACCAATG
>CANGXK010000151.1 GCA_947457715.1 Gemmatimonadota bacterium | reverse complement strand
TCCGCCGGTGGCAGCAGGTGGCGCGCCGGGTGGCGACGATCGACGTGCTCACCGCCTTCGCTGACGTGGCAGAGCGTGAACAGTACGCGCGCCCCGAGCTGCACGACGGCTTCGACCTGGAGATCGTGGCGGGGCGTCATCCGGTGGTGGAGCGGATGATGGCGCGGGAGAAGTTCATCCCGAACGATCTCGTGCTGACTGAGGATGGTCAGATGATCGTGCTCACCGGTCCGAACATGGCGGGCAAGAGTACGATCCTGCGGCAGGTTGGCCTGATCCAGCTCATGGCGCAGGTCGGCGCGTATGTGCCGGCCCGTCGGGCCAAGCTGCCGATCGTGGACCGGCTGTTCACGCGCGTGGGCGCGAGCGACAATCTGGTGCGTGGACAGTCGACGTTCATGGTGGAGATGAGCGAGACCAGCGCAATCTTGCATACCGCGACCAAGCGTTCGCTGGTGCTGCTCGATGAAATCGGGCGCGGCACGAGCACGTACGACGGCGTCTCGATCGCGTGGAGTGTGAGCGAACATCTGCACGACGCGATCGGCTGCAAGACCGTATTCGCCACGCACTATCACGAGCTCACGCAGCTGGCGAGCGAACTGAGCGGGGTGCGCAACTTCACGGTGGCGGTGCGCGAGGTGGGCGATCAGGTGCTGTTTCTGCACAAGCTCATTCCCGGCGGTGCCGACCGGTCGTACGGCATCGAGGTGGGACGCCTGGCGGGGTTGCCGGCGGCGGTGATCGCGCGCGCCAAGGAAGTGCTGGCACTGCTCGAGGGGGAAGGCGAGCAGATGGCGGCGCGTCTCACGGCCGACGGGCTGGCGGCGCCCAAGAGCGTGTCGCGAAAGGGTCCGCGCATGAAGCACTCGGGCGCCCCGACGCCGCAGCTCGGATTCTTCGGCGAGGCCTCGGCGCCGGCGCCAGCGCCGGATCCGGCGTTGATCCGCCTGGCCGATGCCGTGGGTGCGCTGGAGCCCGACCAGATGACGCCGATGCAGGCGTTGACCGTGCTGGCGTTGCTCAAGCAGTCGTTGAGCGACTGATGGGGGGTGGGTCGTGAGCAGCGGGCTCAAGAAGCCGACGAAAGCCGAACTCGCGGCCGCGGTCGATCTGCTCGTGCCGGATCTGGTCGCGCCAGGGCTGCGCGTGCTGTTCTGCGGCATCAACCCGGGACTCTACACGGCGGCGATCGGTCATCACTTTGGCCGGCCGGGCAATCGCTTCTGGCCGGCGTTGCATGGCGCGGGCTTCACGCCGCGGCTGTTCGCCCCGTGGGAGGAGCAGGCGTTGCTACCGCTCGGCATCGGCATCACCAACATGGTGCAGCGCACGACCGCCACGGCGGCGGAGCTCAGCCCGGCCGAGTACGTGGCGGGTGGTCAGCGGCTGCATAGCTTGGTGGAGGCACAGCAGCCGCGCGTGGTGGCCTTTCTCGGCATCGGTGCCTATCGCACGGCGTTCGGGCGGCCCAAGGCCGCGCTGGGTTTGCAAGACGAACGGCTCGCTGATTCGGCGTTGTGGGTATTACCGAGTCCGAGCGGTTTGAACGCGAATCACCAGCTGGCCGATCTCGTGGCGTTGCTGCGGGCGCTGCGCGAGTGGGTGGACGGTTAGGGCGCATCGGTGAGATTCGCGCGGGGGATTTTTCGGATTACGCTATTCCTGCGTGAACGGAGAGGAACCGATACCAACGGAGACAACGGATCCGCTCCGTGTGTCGGGCCGGGACCTCGGCGCCATGAGCAGTTCTGCGTTTTTCGTGGGTGTGTCTGATCCGTTGCTCTCAGCTGTTATCAGTTCGAATCCGTTCAAGCTGGCATCGCCTGTTTCCGTTCGTATCCCGGTGCTGTTCGTGATCCGCGTTTCTCACCCTGCTGCAACCCGACCGATGGCTCTTCTTTCCAGCATGCGACGTTCGCGCACGGCATCGGCCGTGATTCTGCTCGGCACCGTGGCCTTCGTGTCGACGGCCGGCGCCTTCGGTGCGTGTGGTGGGGATCGCGGCGCGGCCAGTGCGGCCAGTGGCGATACGACGAGCACCGTGGCCGCGCGCACGCCGACCTACAGCTTCGACGTCGTGCAGAGTTATCCGCACGATCCGAAGGCGTTCACGCAGGGACTGGTGTGGCATGACAACCGGCTGTTTGAGAGCACCGGTCAGGTGGGTTCGTCGAATATCCGCGAGGTCGAGCTGACCACCGGCCGGGTGATCCGGCAGCAGGATCTCGATGCACCGCATTTCGGCGAAGGCATCGTGCTGCTGGGCGAGCAGCTGTTCCAGATCACCTGGACGAGCGGCAAGGCGTTCATATACGACTGGAAGACCTTCAAGGGCACGGGCCAGTTCACGTACGAGGGGGAAGGGTGGGGCCTCACCACCGACGGAACGGCCATCATCATGAGCAATGGGACGTCGGCGCTCGTGTGGCGCGACCCCGCCACGTTCGCGGTGCAAAAGACGCTCACCGTGACCGATCACGGCACGCCCGTTTCGCAACTCAATGAACTCGAGTGGGTGAAGGGTGAGATCTGGGCGAATATCTGGCAGAGCGAACAGATCGCCCGCATTGACCCCGCCACCGGCAACGTGACGGGATGGATCGACCTGAAGGGCATTCTGCCGCCGATCGATCGCACCGGTAACGAAGACGTGATGAACGGCATCGCCTACGATGCGGCGCGCGACCGGCTGTTCGTGACCGGCAAGTTCTGGTCAAAGCTCTACGAGATCACGCTCAAGCAGCGTTCCTGACGCGTCCGCGCAGTCGCGTCAGCGCAGTCGCACCAGCGCGTACTTGAGCGTGGCGGGGGGTGGGGCGCCGTTCGACGACAGTGTGATGATCGCACTGCGACCAGCGGGCACGCCGAAGCGGACGAACGAACTGGTGCCACCGGCCAGCACGACGCGCTGTGGTGAACCGGAGAGGAGCGAGCGCGTGGCGATCGGATACCCACCCAGCGCGGTGCCGCCGGAGAAGCGCAGTCCCGGGAAAATGCTGCGGAAATTCCACGACGGCATGATGTAGCTGGGCGACAGCGCGGCGGTTGTGCTGACCGAGAAGTCGTCGGCGATCAGTGACACCGACCAGTCGCGCAGATAATCGGCAAACTGGCTGCCGGACAACACGCTCTGGAGATTTGCGACGCCGGTCGTAGTTGAGTTGACCAGAGCGCGGAGGAACGGCGCTTCCCCGGCCGCACCCTGACGGCCCGCAGCGTACCGCAGGAAATTCCAGATTGCGCCGCGCGTGGCCAGCGAGTCGTTGGGCGCGTAGGGGGAGTTGACCTCGGGTGCGATCAGAAAGCTGTAAAAGCGCGAGAAGTTCTGCGACGCGTAATTGCGGAACTGGTCGGCACGTGTGGCGTTGCCGGCGACGTCGGTGAGCGTGAGATTCTGCCGCGACGTCACGTTGGCGATGCGGAAGTACAGCAGTTCCTCGGCGACGTGGGACAAGCCTTCGTCCAGCCACGTTTCCTCATTCGGTCGTGCGCCCGTGTTCACATACAGGCGGCGCGAGGCGTTGATGAGGTGCTGGAACTCATGCGCGATCGTCGTGAGGTTGAGCAGCGTCACTTCATCCTTCGTGCGCCGGTTCGTGTTTACCGTGCCGTTCGGATCCGGCGCAAGCAAGTAGAACATTTCGGCTTCGTTCGAGGCTGCACAGGCGGCAAGGCCGTTTTTCGCCGTCTTCGGATACAGATCGCGCGCGAAGAAAAAACCGCCAATCGTGTACCCAGCTCCTGCCGGTGTCAGGGCGTTCACCGCGCGGGTGTAGAACAGAATGATCTTACCGTACCCGCTGATGTTCGTAGGCGCACCGAACGCCGTGGTGTCCATCGGGAACACGAGTGTGTCGAAGGTCGCAGCGATCGCAGCGTACTCGGGGTCGGTGTAGCCGCCGGTGGGATTCTCGGTGTCGCTCAGCACGATCGACTTCGCGCCGACGGCCGCCACGCGTCCCGACTTGGGGTCGGCGTTCGAGCAGGCGAGGTTGGCGTTGACGTTCAGCCGGAGTACGTCGCCCACTTTCACGTCGGCGGCCGTGACGGCGAAGGCCTTCTGCGGTGCCGCGCCACGTACTGAGTTGCGTGCGGCCATCCATTCGCGGGCCTCGCCGACCAACGGGGTGAGTTCACGGCGCTCGATCGCCCGGCGCTCGCGTTCGGCCGCACGTACCGGGAAGAGCGCGGCGACGGGGGCACTGAGCGCATCGAGCGATGACGCCAGCTGTTCGTCGGGCGCGAACGGATTCGCGCCGCCGGCGGTGATCGCCGCGATGGTCGGTCCGGTGCCACCGATCGAGATGAGATCCAGTGGAGCCGAGATCCCGAAGCTGGTCGCCGTGGACACGAGTGTGAGCGCATACTCGCCGCTGATCGCCGATGGTGAGGTGAGACACGCGGTGACGCTCGTGCTGCCAGCGGTGGGAATGAACACCTCGCCGAGTGCAAGAATGCGTGGCGTAATCGGACCGCAGACGCTCGTGCCAACGGGGGAGATCGTCACCGGCACCGTGTCGGCACGCGCCGCCGCTTCCGCCACCACCCGCGCGGTGCCGACATCGAGAGCCGTGACGAGCCCCGACGTGCTGACCGAGGCCAACGCCGGGTCGAGCGAGCGATAGCTGATGGCTTGGCCGGCGATGGTGTTGCCGTACTGATCCCGCAGCGCCCCGCGTACCCGCAACGTGTCCCCCACGTTCACGTACGCCACCTCCGGCGATGCGAACAGCTGCGCGGCCGGGCCGACGAGTACGGTAGCCACGAAGACGATCGGCGTGACACCATTGACCTGGGCCGACACACGCCCGGTGCCGGCGGTCGTGCCCAACGTCCACACCGTGGTGGCCACACCGCGTGCGTCAGCAGTGGAGCGGGCCGGTGATACCGTGCCTGACCCGGGGCTCACATCCCAATCCACACGGGCGCCGGCAATCGTCTTGCCGTTCTTGTCGGTGACCACGACGGCCAGCGGCATCTGCAGTACGGTGCCGACGACACCGGTCTGGGCGTTGCCAGCCACGGTCGTGATCGCGGTGGCAACCGGTCCTGGCCCCGTGCTCGTGTCACTCGAGCAGGCGCTCAGCAACGCCAGTGCGCTGCCGATGAGCAGACGCCGTACGCTGGTGCGTGCGCGTGGTGCGGGGAGGCGACGGTCAGAAGAGCGGCGAATCGGGAGCATATCGGCGGCGAGTTTGATGGAAGACGGACAATGCCGCCGAGTGCACGAAGCCGGTGTAGATTCCGGCATGCGATCGGGTAGGATGCGACCAGTGGTCCTTCTCTTATGCTGAATGACCACGTCGCGTTCCGGTATCCGGTGTCTCTGTATTTCAACAAAATACAGGGCAACGTGCTGCTTCGGCGGTGGTGGCTGGCGCGTTCTGATGCCGGTTTCGCGCCGCCCGCCTGCGCGGAACCGTGATTCCCGTGTCCCTGCTTTTCCCCGTGCATTTCCGACACCCCGAGGGGCCCAAACTCCCCGGGGACTCCCTGTGACGAAACCTGCCATGTCCACGACTCTGGCGACCCCTCACACGTCCGATGCGGCTCCCGCCGCCGCGGTCGTGCACGAAGAACACATTCGGCACCGCCGCCCCTACGGCAGTGTGCTGGAAACGATCGGCTGGACGCCGATGATCCGGCTGGCCCGTGTGGCCCGCGGCATCAGGACGCCGCTGTACGGTAAGGCCGACTTCTTCAATCCGGGTGGCAGCGTCAAGGACCGGGTCGGCATGCCGATGATCGAATCGCACGAACGGGCCGGCACCCTCAAGCCGGGTGGCACGATCGTGGAGGCGACGAGCGGCAATACCGGCGTCGGTCTCGCCATCGCGGCGGCGCTCAAGGGCTATCGCTGCATTTTCACGATGCCCGACAAGATGTCGCAGGAAAAGGTGCGCCTGCTGAAAGCGTTCGGGGCCGAAGTGATCATCACGCCGACGGCCGTGCCGCACGATCATCCGCAGAACTACGTGATGATGGCCAAGCGGATCGTGAGCGAAACGCCCGGTGCCGTGCTGGCGGGGCAGTTCGAGAATCCGGCCAATCCGGCGGCGCACATGGCGACCACGGGACCGGAGATCTGGGAGCAGACGGATGGGCGTATCACGCACTTCGTGGCCGGCGCCGGTACGGGCGGCACGATCACCGGCGTGGCTCGCTATCTCAAGAGCCGGAACCCGAACATCAAGATCATCGCCGCCGACCCCATGGGATCGGTGCTGGCCGAACTGTGGCGCAGCAAGGGTGAAGGACATCCCACCGGCTCGCCGTACAAGGTGGAAGGCGTGGGGCAGGACTGCGTGCCGCTCACGCTCGACATGAGCGTGATCGACGAGTTCATCTCGGTGAGCGACAAGGATGCCTTCGGTATGGCGCGTCGTCTCACGCGCGAAGAAGGCATCTTTGTGGGTGGTTCCGCCGGCATGATTGCGCACGCGGCGATGAACGTGGCGCGTCGTCTCGATGATCCGGAGGCGTGCGTCGTCACGTTCCTCTGCGACACCGGCGAGCGCTATCTCAGCAAGGTGTTCAACGACGAGTGGATGCGCGAGAACCAGATGCTCGACGTCTCGCCCACGACCATCGAAGCGGTGCTCGGCAACAAGGACGTCAGTGCGCCGGCGATCGTGAGTGTCTCGCCCGGTGCCTCGGTGCGTCAGGCCATTCGGTTGATGGCGCTGCACAACGTGTCGCAGGTGCCGGTGATGGATGGCGCCGTGTGCATCGGCAGCGTGGCGGAATCGCAGCTCACGTCGAAGTCCTTGGCCGACCCGAAGGTGCTCGATCAGTCGGTGAGCGACGTGA